>SKLB01000260.1 GCA_007123465.1 Spirochaetales bacterium | reverse complement strand
GGATGCCGAGGCGCAACGCAAGCTGCGCCGGGGCTAATCCTGGTCTTGCGGTTCTGGCGCTGAATCAAGGTCAGTTTCGTCAACTAGAGTGAACTTGCGCACTTTGCGCTGCTGCAGCTGTTCGGACTTGTCGTCCTGGTACTCTTCTATCAGGCTGACGGTCTGGAAGGGGATCATCAGGTGGTCTGCTTTGCCGAAGGTGCGGCGAATTTCATCCTCATTGGGATCAATGATGATCTTGGGGCCTTCGGGAAACACCATGTTGGTAATGGACACAAAGTACGGGTGAGTGAGATCGAGCCCGCGAGCACGCAGCGTGACCTCCTTGTCCTTCCATTTGAAGTGAACCTTGTAGAGCGACAAAACGACCTCCCCGCGGCTGATGCAAATGTCTGTCCCTTCAATCTACCGCGGAAGCGGGCAAACGCCAAGTGCGGTCGCTGACTTACGGTGGTCCGGTGAGACCGAGATTTTCCCCGCGCGGGTCCGCTCCCGTGGTGACTGTTGCGCCAAACGGACCGATCATAGTCAGATTGGCGTTGCCGATGATGGCAGAGCCACCAATCGTATGGCCTATTGCCGTCAGCGCACTGCGCGTCTGCGCCGCAATACCGCGCTCCAGATAGAGCAGGTTAGTGGCCTCATACGGAAACGTGGAAGACGGAAAGGCGTGCGTGATGTAGCGTGGCCAGGATACCGCTTCCTGAGCACTCATTTCGAACTCTACCACATTGAGAAACTGCTGGATCTGACCCTGAGGTTGGGTGTCAAAACCGGTGTTTCCGCCGAGCAGAAAGGGACTTCCGTCACGGAACGCCATATACGGATTTACGGTATGGCGTACCTTCTTGCCGGGTTTGATCACGTTAGGATTGCCTTCGGTGGTCTCCATGTTGGCCATTCGCTGGTTCAGGTTGATCCCTGTCTCCCCGGCAATCAGAAACTGAGATCCAATCGACGTGGTAACCGCGGCCGCGTTGCCCCAGCGGTCGAGCACTGAGAAGGTTGTTGTGTCATGGTTGCGCGCTGACCCGCCGTGAGTCGGCCACGTTATCACCCCACCAGGGTCTATGCGCCGGCGTTGCCGATCCGCGTATTCACTGGAGAGCAGCTCGTCAACTGGAACGTCTACGAACTGCGGATCTCCAACCGAGAGCCAGGTGTCAATCTTGGCCAGCTTGGTGGCCTCTACTACGCGATGGATAACGTAGGGATGGTCCGGCTCGTATCCGGAGAAGTCAAACCCTTCCAGGATATTGAGCGCCATCAGCATCGCGATGCCCTGGCTGTTGGGCGGTGGCGAATACACGGTGATGTCGCGGTAGTTGGTGGATATCGGTTCCACGATTTCAGCGGTAAAACCGGCAAAGTCTTCAGTAGTCAGGAAACCACCGTGCTGTTTGGAGTAGGCTACTATTGCCTCGCCGATCGGGCCGCGGTAGTAAACAGCACGTGCCGCCTGCAGCGCCGCGGAGCGGCCTTCCGGACGGGCTGCACGATAGGTCTCGGCAATGAGTTCCAGCGTGTCCGATAGATTGTGCTGGTAGAGCGTATCGCCAACTCCCAGGGGAACTCCGTCGGGCAGAAAGACCTCTGCGGTTTCTGCAAAACGCCGGATGTGCTGCTCCTCCTGCAGTATGAAACCGGCCAGGCTGCGTGTAACGGCTACGCCTTCGCGCGCCAGCGTGATGGCCGGCCCCAGCAGTTCATCGAGTTCCATGCTGCCGTACTGCTCGAGCATCACCATCCATGCGTCCCACGCGCCGGGAACAATGACCCGGTGCATGCCGAGGTAGGTATTGCGTTGGTGGTCGCGGAAGAACTCAACATCCACCAGCGATCCAGTGGGTCCCACACCGTCGATTGCGCTGACGCTGTCCTCGACGCTGTCGTAGTAGAGCGCCCACGTGCCACCGCCAAGCGCGTGGGAGAAGTGCGGTTCGGAAACGCTTATGGCCACACCGATTGCAAAGGCGGCATCGGCGGCGGTGCCGCCCTCTTCGAGAACTCGGTAGCCGATCAACGTTGCGTTGCGATCACGGGTTACCGCCGCAAACGGCGCATCGGGATCGAACTCAGCGCTCGTCAGCGCTGCAGACTCTGCTTCATCTTGTGCCGTAGTTTCGAGGGGACGGCCGGGGTCGGGGCCTGCATCACCACACTGTGTTATCACCAGGACCGCCGCCAGCGCCGCGCACGCGACGATACAACGAGATGCTTTGTTTGAGTTCATGCTGTGATCCTAACAGAGACTACTCCTGCAGTACCATACCTTTGCCAACGCCGCCACGATGATCGGCACCGGTTTCTATTGAGCGGCCGGCCGGATCGATAACAATCATATTGGCATTCCCCCACAGTCCATCCCGGTTGACCTGGTGTCCGATAGCCGCCAACTCCTGCATGACCTCGTCGGAGATTCCCTCCTCCAGCGCCAGGATATTGTCAGCCGTCCACGGAACGCGTGCTGAGGGAAAGGCGGTTGTCAGGAAGCGTGGGCGCGAAACCGCCTGCTGCGGATCCAGTCCAAATTCCACCACCGAGATGAACTGTTGCACCTGCCCCTGCGGCTGCGTATCGACGCCGGTGTTGCCGCCCAGAATATACGGGTGCCCGTCAACGGTGGCCATATAGGGATTGCTTGTATGCCTCACGCGCTTGCCGGGTTCGATCCGATTTGGATCTCCTTCGGCTACCGCCATCATGCGCATACGGTTGTTGATATGTATACCTGTGTCGCCGATCACCAGAAACTGCGCCCCGAGCGAAGTGGTCACCGCAGCCGCGTTGCCGTCTGCGTCTACAACGTGGAACGTGGTTGTATTGCGCGCTTCAGCCTCAGGGTCGACCCGCAGGATGTCATCTATCGGCCATTCGAGCACGCTGTCTGGAGAGATCCGTTGCCGTTGACGTTCAGCGTGATCATCGGAGAGCAGTGATGCAACAGGTACGTCAACTCGATCGGGATCGCCGATATGGTAGTACTTGTCGACATGGCCCAGCTTGATGGCTTCGGTCTGCAGGTGAATTGCTTCGCTGCTGTCGGGGTGGTAGTCCGAGAAGTCAAAGCCCTTGAGGATGTTCAGCGCAATCAGCATGGCCGCACCCTGGCTGTTGGGTGGGTTCTGATAGACGGTTATGCCGTTGTAATCGATCGAAATCGGATCCACCAGCTGCGCGTTGAAGCGATGGAAATCATCCAGCGTCAGATAGCCGCCAAAACGGTCCGAGTAGTCCACAATTGCCCCGGCGAGCGGACCACGGTAGAAGTAATCGTTGGCGGCATCGAGTGCCTTCCGGCGGCCATCGCTTCGTGCCGCCTCGTACGCGTCGACAAGGCGGCGGAAGGTCTCGGCCAGATCAGTCTGGTAAACGGTATCTCCCTGGCTGAGAAACTCACCATCGCGCATGTAGATCGACCGGGCCGCGGACCATTCGGCTACGTTTTCGGCTTCTATCTGAAGCCACAGCTGCATCTCCGGTGTTACCGCTACACCGGCCTCCGCGTGTTCAATGGCCGGCGCCAGTATCTCACCCAGTTCGAGTCTGCCGTACTCTTTGAGCCATTCCATCCAACCAGCCCAGGCGCCGGGGACTACCGCCTGGTGCATGCCGGATTGGGAAGCTATCTGTTCGAAAGCGTCGGCGTCTGCGTTGCTGCCCGCGGGGCCGACACCGTCGAGAGCCTTAACGGTGTTGCTGGCGGCGTGGTGGTAGATTGCCCATGTCCCTCCGCCGAGAACGCTGGAGAACC
Source organism: Spirochaetales bacterium (assembly GCA_007123465.1). Taxonomy (GTDB): domain Bacteria; phylum Spirochaetota; class Spirochaetia; order DSM-27196; family PWMO01; genus PWMO01. The sequence goes on along the minus strand of SKLB01000260.1, from coordinate 8,135 downwards.
ACGGCTCGGTAACGCTCAGTACCGCCGCTACCGCAACTGCGGCATCGGCTGCGCTGCCGCCCGCCTCGAGTATGGCTACACCGGCCTCTGTGGCCAGTTCGTGACTGGATACTACTGCAGCACCGTGATCAGGTTGTTCGGCAGGCGGGCTGGATTCACCCTCAGTGCGGCCGCCGGCGTTGACGCTTTGTGTGCCAACCACGGCCAGACCTGCCACTGCAGCGGCTGCGATCAAGACATGAAAGACTCCGGTTTTGATGGTGCTCATTAAAAAAATTTACTAAACACGATGGAGGGAGACAAATCTGAACCGGCAGGGCGGCGCTTACTCTTTGTCAGCCAGGGCGCGCGTCTTTTCGTAGCCAAACAACTCGTCGCGCTTGAGCTGGCCTTCTTCGGCGCTGATGCCGAGTGTGGACTGCAGCAGCGGCAACAGCGCATCTTTGAACTGCGCCACCGAAGGCCGGGTGCCGGTCTGTTCTTCTACCGAGGTCATAGGCTCCATGACCTTGTCCTTGATCTCGGGGGACACCCACACAACACGAAAGAAGTCTTCGGTCTTGAGCGGCCCGAGAAAGGCCAGGCAATTGATTACCAGCAGGTTTTCAACCTCGGAGACCAGCACCGTGGCTATCTTCTTTCCCCCACAGCGGATACCGCCGCGGTGCTTGTACCAGGCCTCAACACCAAAGGTTTTCAGCGTGTCGATCAGCAGTGCGCCAACCACGCGGAAGGCATCATCGCCGGATGCAAAGGTGTCCTTGTCAACTACCATCTGCACATTGACCGTGCTGTCCGGGCTTACAAATACCATTGTGCGCTGACCGGTGAGGATAATGTGTTCCAGGCTCGGGACGTCCTCCTGGATTTCGTTGATCAGATTAGCAAAATTGGTCATCGTAATGATGGCTCGGGCCTCACAATCGTTGAGTATGTGGATGATCTCGCGCCCTTTGTACATCGTATTGAACGGTACGGCCACCGCTCCAAGCTTCTGGATGCCGAAAAATGCGTAGACGAAGTCCGGTATGTTCGGCAGCATCAATGCAACCCGGTCTCCGCTGCGGATTCCCAGCGACTGCAGGCCGTTGGCAACCTTATTGGCGTTTTCATCGAGCTCGCGGTAGCTCACCTCGCGATTGCCAAACAGCATAGCCTGACGCTTCTTCTGCTTTTTGGCCACCTCTTCCAGCATGCGGCCGAGCCCGCGAGGGTTATCCATTGTGCTGCTCCTTGTTATCGCCGGACACCTTATCCAGCAGCCGATCATCACGGTAGCCTTCGCGCAGCTCTTTACGCAGGATCTTGCCGGTAGCGCTCTTGGGCAGGCTGTCGCGGAACTCGACAAACTTGGGCACCTTGTAATCGGCCAGATTCTGCGAGCAGTAGTCCAGGATCTCGCGCTCGGTTGCTTCCTGCCCCTCCTGCAGCACCACAAACGCTTTCACCGCCTCGCGGTCACGTTTGTCCTGTACCGCAATAACCGCGGCATCCTGGACCTTGGGATGGGTAAAGAGCAATTCCTCGATCTCGCGCGGCGAGATATTGAAGCCGCCACGGATGATCAGGTCCTTTTTGCGGTCAGTTATGAAGAAAAAGCCGTCTTCATCGCGGTAGCCCAGATCGCCGGTGTGCAACCAACCGTCCTTGATGGTTTCCTCGGTTGCCTCGGGATTGTTCCAGTAACCGGGGGTTACAACCGCTGATTTGATCACGATTTCGCCCTCCTGCCCGTCTGCCACCTCACTGCCGTTGTCATCCACAACGCGCATCTGAACGCCTTCGGCAGCCGGTCCGATTGAGCCCGGCTTGAACGCTTCGCCGCTCTTGTTGAGGCACACCGACGAGGTTGTTTCGGTCAAACCGTAGCCTTCAGCAATCCGCGTCTGAAACGCTTGTTCGAATTCACGTAAAGTGTTCAGTGCCAGCGGTGCTCCACCGGAGACGCACAGCCGCAGTGACTTGGGAATCGAAGTCTTGCGTGTCCTGGCGATCTGCAGCAGATGCATGTACATGGTCGGCACGGCTATCAGTACCGTGGCCTTGGTCTGTTCGATGGCCTCCAGCAGCATGGCCGGACTGTATTGTGGCACCAGGGTCATGCGGGTGCCGAAGAAGATGCCCGAGATCAGGCCGTTTGACAGGCCATAGACGTGGAACAGCGGCAGCACCAGTACAATAGTGTCGCTCTGATCCAGCGGTAGTACCTTGCTGACATTGTCGCATTGCTGGGCAAAATTGCGGTGGGTAAGAGTCACCCCCTTTGGTCTGCCGGTTGTGCCCGAGGTGTAGAGCAGCACCGCCGGGGCATCGGGATCAGTATCCACGGCGTTGAACTTGCGCGATGACGTCTTGAGCACATCCGACAGGTTGACCGTTCCCACCGGCTTGGGGCCGCCTCTGCCACTGCGGGGGTAGTTGGCTACCCGGATATCGTACCTGCGAGCGGTCTCCTTGTTGATATCGACGTCAGCGCCTGCCAGGATGCCTTTCTGCCTGGCTCCCTGTATTACGATGGTGTTGGGCAGCTTCTCGGTGGAGAGCATATACTTGCCGGCGATGCGGCCCTCTACCAGCGCCGATGCGTACGCCAGCATGTCGGCAGCGTCGCCGTCGGGGTTGAAAATGAGTCGCCATGTATCGGCCATTCGGATTGGTCCTTTCTCTTCTCTTTGTCGCTCGGCGCTATCGTTCGCTGCGCAGAAAATCGTCTACTTCGGTGAAGAAGACATCCTCGATTTCGTCGCTCGGGCGTTCGGTGAGCAGACTGACAACAACGTAGACAATGGCGTTCAACGGCAGGGTCAGGATAACCGGATGCAGATCGAGCAGCAGGATCCGTGCTCCGGCCTCGTTGGTGACCAGCAGACCCAGAACCAGCCAGATGACTCCCGCCAGGGTGCCGGCAATTGCGCCCTGGCGCGTCCCGCGCTTCCACAGCAATCCGCCGACCAGCGCCGGAGCCCACTGTGCAAAGCCGGGCACGCTGACGTCGGTCAGGTAGAGCGCCATCGCTTCGTCACCCAGTCCCAGGCTGACGACCACCGTAACGCTGAGGCTGAGAACAACAATTGCAATTACCGAGAGCCGTGCCCACAGGGTGATGTCCTGGTCGCTGGCGTCCGGTTTGAATACCCCCTGGATTACATCGCGCGCCACAATGATGCTGGAGGTCATCAACTGGACCGCCGCGGTGGAGACCGCGGCTGCGATAACCCCCATCAGCACAAATACGCCGAACCAGCGCGGTAAAAAAGTCTGGATAACGGTCTGTACGATGCGGTCGGCCTCGGCCGGGTCGGTTACCCCCGGCAGGGCTGCCGGTGCCACAATTGATCCCCAGACAAACGGAATGATGTAGAAAAACAGTCCGCCGAAGACAAAAATCAGCAGCGGAAACCACTTGAACAGCGTTTTGTCGCGCGCCGTCATGGCGCCGATTACCACGTGCGGCCAGGAGAATGCCAGCAGCCCCACCACAAAGGTCCCGATCACCAGCACCGATGTATAGGTTCCCTGCGGCCCCGGGGTACTCAGCTTTGCCGGCTCCGAGGCCAGAATCTGTTGCGCAGCCTGGACAACGCCGCCGTCGGGGAAAACCACCGCGATCACCCAGAAGAGTGATCCCAACAGCGCGGTAACGTAGACGGTTCCCAAAAAGATATTGACCCACGCTACGATGCGCATCCCGCCGAGGATGACCAGGATCACCAGCAGCACCGCGGTGTAGGTGGCTCCCACCCACAGCGGCATACCGGTCAGAGCTTCAAATCCGCGCCCTACGCCCAACGGTTGAACTCCAACGTAAGGAATAATGAAGGCCAGCATGGTAACAGCCAGGATTACGCGCAGAGCCTTGGACTGATAGCGTTCAGCCAGCGCTTCTACCGGCGAGAGAAACCGGTTGATCTTTGCCAGAGCCCACAACCGTGGCCCCAGAAACATGTACAGGATGGCGAAACCGGCAACCGAACCCCAGATGAAGAACACGTAGCCGGGGCCGTGCAGATAGAGATGTCCGGGAAAGCCGTAAAACGTCCAGCTGGAGGAAATAGCAAAGAGTACAAAAAAGAACATGACAACCAGGCCGATGGTACGGCCGCCGAGCATGTAATCCTCGGCAGTCTTGGCCGAGATGCGATAGCCGTAGGCTGCCATGGCCACAATTATCAGACTGAATGCTCCAAGAACGATGAGATCAACCACGCGGTGCCTCCTTGGCGTGGTACCGGCTCAGCGGTACGGCCAGTACTTGATGAAGTAGATGAGATACGCAATCAACCAGACGATGACAAAGAGAACACCGATCACCAGCGGCATGGTCATCCAGCCGAAAACCAGAATTGCCTCACCTTCGGCGGGAGCGTCGGTTGCGCCCATGAATACTGCCACCGCCATCAGCACAATTGAGAGCAACAGTACCAGCAGGTAGATCCGTCCTGGTGTGTGCCCGAGCATTTCGCGCATGCTTGTAGCCTCCCTTGCTGTGGTAAAGATCCCCGTGAGTAAAAATACGCAAGTAGAGCCTACGATATACCACGCATATTTGGTTGTCAAGGAGAATATCGGTTGCCGACCGACTGAAGAATATCGATATCCAGCGGCGAATCGGGAATATCCATACAGAAGGACGCCAGGCCGGTGTAAGCAGGTGCAAAAAAGGGCGCCCAACGGCGGGCGCCCTCTGTTTCAACGGGCCGTAATCAGTCGGCCATATGGTCGAGCCAGAACTCGACTCTGCGGTTCTTCCAGATATTCTGGTAGTCGCTGAAATCAACCTCGGGGCGTGCGCCGCCGATGCCGGTAGAGCGCATCCGCTGCAGGTCAACTCCCAGGATTGCCAGCGCCTCGCGTACGGTAGCCGCGCGGCGGCGTGACAGCGGTATCAGCACTCCCTGCTGTTCCTGATCGCGCAGCACCGGATCGTAGTAGAGCACGTGGTTGGCGTGGCCCTCAATCAGGATGTCGTAGTCGCTGTATTCAGCAAACACTTCAGCCAGGCGTCGCAGGATGCGCAGGTTTTCGAGCAGCATCTCGTCCTCCACCTGGAACATGTTGGCGGTGTTGGGACGGAAGTGAATGCTCGGGACCACAATGCGGTAGCGATCGCCCACGCGCACCACCATGATGTCAACCGCTACGGTTGCTTGGTCGCTGCCGGCGTTGCGCAGAACGTCGCGGACGGTGAGTACCGCACGGTAGCGCGTTGCCGACTGTACCAACTCGCCGTCATCGGATCTGCCGTCCCAGCTGAGCGTCCGTGGCGGCGCTCCGCTGCCCGAGAAGGTCCTGAAGCTGTTGTTGTTGGGTTCGTGGATAACCAGCTCCCAATCACCGATATCCGACAGTTGATCGACCGCCCGCATTGTGAACGTAAGCTCATCGTTGATGCCGTCACCGTTGGGAGCAAACCGATCGGGGCTGACGCTGAGGTCCACCTCGGGACCGGTGGTATCCACCGTTACGCGCCCGTCAAACCGGCCTTCGATGACCCCTCCACTGGCGTATTCCACTCTCATGTGGACGGTGTAGCGGCCATCTACTATTCTGCCGTCGTTGTGGGTCCCGTCCCACTCTATGCTGCGCGGAACATCACCGGTAGCGCCCATGGTTCGAACCGCGCGGTTGCTCGCGTCACGGATTTCGCCGGACCAGCGCGCCACAGTCTCATTCCCGGCTACGCCGATGGTGAAGATAATGGTGTCACGGTAGCCGTCTCCGGTTGGAGCAAAGCTGTCGTATGGTGCGGTGATGCTGACCGAAACGCCGGAAATCAGCAGCTGAACCGGCGCAGCGGTAGCCGTCGGCTGATTGCCGTTGGCGTAATGCACCGTCAACTCTGCGGTGTATATTCCTTCGGGCAGCAACTGTCCGGCGTTGTTGCGCCCATTCCAGACAAACTCGTCGAACGCCTGACGCGTATCGCGCGAACGGACTACGCGGTCCTGCTCGTCTCGAATGTTGAACACAAACCTTTCGATGCTGTCGGTTACTTCGAGCACCGGTGTAAAGGTGACCGTGTCATCCACGCCGACAAAATCGGGGGTAAACTCAGTGGCCGAGACTTCAAGTGCAATTGGAGTCTCGCGCGTGTCGTAGGTCAGGGTTACGCGGTTTGATTGGCCGCGGTTTCCGGCCTCATCAACCGCAGACATCCACGCGGTATAACTGCCGTCGGGGATTGGCTCGCCGTCTATGTCGGTACCGTCCCACTCGAAGGGGAACGCCGTTTCGTCAATACCGAACTGCTGTGCCAGTTCGGCCAGCGGCTGTCGGATGAAGAGCCCCGGCGCCTCGACCAGGCCGGTCCATGCAACCGTAGGGTCCCATCGGGCGTCAATGGTGGTAGTCGGCCGGGTTTCCCCGCCGAAAACCGGAGGATCAACCGAGAGCCGCGCCTGCGGGGGCACCGTATCAATTTCAATCAGCACCGGCCGCGACTGGGACTCGGTTCCGTTGACAAACAGTGCGTGCAACTGGACCCTGTACAAGCCGTCGGGCAGGCGCCGCCCCTGGTTGTCATTTCCGTCAAAGCGGATTGCCTCATCGATATCGCCTTCGCCGCTGAAACTGCGCAGCACGCGGTCTGGATGACCCTCGGCCATGATATCGAGGCGCCACTCGGCAACGTCTACAACCGAGTTGACTTCAATCAGGAATGTTAGCGTGTTGTAGGGACTATCGGTGCCGGGTGAGAACGCGCGGCGCGACGGGCGTACGATCAGGTCTCCGGCTTCGGTGCTGAGAACGATATCGCTGATTTCAGCGCGCACCTCATTTCCGGCACGGTCGGTGCCTACCAGCTGATAGGTGTAAACCCCGTCGGGAGCCGGCCGGCCGTCGGCGTCCAGTCCGTCCCAGGCGAAATCCTCGGGTGTCCGGTCATTCTCCGGGCGCTGACGAGTCGGCAGCTCGGGGTCGTACTGGACCGGGTTCTGCCAGGTGTACTCACGGATGATCTCACCGCGATTATCGAAAAAGCGGCCAACCCACGAGACCTCGCGCGATCCGCGCTGTTGGATCGGCAGCGTGTCGCGAATGCCGGAATCGTCCGGCGAGAAGATAGTGTACTCGGCCTGCAGCAGGTCAACCGTCGGCGCTGTGTTATCGACGGTAACGTTCATCGGCGGGGTTCGTTCAACGTTGCCTTCGCTGTCACGTACCGACAGCTGATAGATGTAGTCGCCATCTTCAACAAAATCGCCGTCCTGATCCACGCCCGGCCACGATAGCCGAGCCAGCACATCGAGGTCGATCCCCGGTTCCTCGCCGATGTTGAACAGGCGGCCGAAGAAACCGCGCCGCTCGGTGATCTCCTCGGAACGGCTCCATACCGATTGTCCGGCTGCGTCGTAGATGCGCAGCTCGTAGCTGCGGATCACCGCGTTGGTAGGCGGCACGATCGTGGGCTGCAGAACAAGCTCCGTGTTGCCCGTCTCGGGGTTCTGCGGTGCAATATAGACCCGCGGTAATCGTTCTACGTCGAGCCGCGTTTCTTCGCGCTCCCGCTGCCCGCCCGCCATCAGCGGAAGACCCGCCAGCACGAACAGCAGTATTCCCGTGATTACTGTTTTGTTTCGCATACCGCCTCCATCCTTACCTTATGGCTAACTATACACGATAATGGCATAATGCTCAAACAGTTCGTGCCGTCAGAGGATATGTTTGAGAAACTTTTGCGTACGAGGCTCGGTTGCGGCATCGAAGATCTGTTCAGGCGTGCCGATTTCGATAATCTGGCCCTCGTCCATGAACACAACGCTGTCGGCGGCTGCCCGCGCAAAGCCCATTTCATGCGAAACAACCAGCATCGTCATTCCGTCGCGCGCCAGGTCGAGCATGACGTCGAGCACCTCTTTGATCATCTCGGGATCCAGAGCCGATGTCGGCTCATCAAAGAGCATTACCTTGGGGTTCATCGCCAACGCACGCGCGATGGCCACCCGCTGTTGCTGACCGCCGGACAGTTGCAACGGGTAGGCGTTCTCCTTATCCGAGAGACCAACACGTTCCAGCAGCTGACGTGCGCGCGGCAGGGCCTGCTCGCGCGGCTCGCGCTTGACCGTTGCGGGAGCCAGCAGGATGTTCTCGACTGCGGTCAGGTGCGGGAAAAGATTGAAGCTCTGGAACACCAT
>SKLB01000199.1 GCA_007123465.1 Spirochaetales bacterium | reverse complement strand
CCACCGCTGAGCGTGCGCGACTGGCGGTCAAGCGTCAGATAGCCGACTCCTACTTCCACCAGGTAGCGCAGCCGTGTGCGAATCTCGTTCAACAGCAGCCCGGTTGCCTCGTCCAGCGCACCGCCGGGACGCAGCTCATCGAAGAAGCTCATCACGCGGTCGATCGATTGCTGCGTGAGATCGTGGATCGATAGCCCATCGATGCGGAAATCCAGCGCTTCCGGCTTCAGCCGCGCCCCTTTGCAACTGCTGCACACGGTATAGGCGCGATACCTGGAGAGCAGCACGCGGATGTGCATCTTGTAGCTTCTGGACTCCAGCCAGTTGAAGAATCGGCGCACCCCGTACCAGACCCCGTTGTCCCATTCGCCCTCACCCTCAATCACCCAGCTACGCTGCGCGTCGCTGAGGTCACGCCAGGCAACATTCAGTGGTACACCGCGCCGACGGGCAAACTTCTGCAGGTCGGCCTGACACTCGCGGTAGCTGCTGCTCTGCCACGGTCGGACGGCACCCTCGGCCAGCGTTGCCCGCTTGTCTGGAACAATCAGGTCAAGGTCGATATCAATAATGCGGCCGAAGCCGCGGCATTCGGGGCACGCGCCCAGCGGCGAGTTGAACGAAAACAGATTGGGAACCGGATCACGGTAGTCGATGTCACAGCGGGCGCAGTGCAGATCGCGCGAGAAACGATACGGCTGCTGCGCGGGCTTCTTAGCGCCAACCGGCCAGATTGCCGCGCAACCGTGACCGTGCTGCATCGCTGCTTCAACGGCTTCGATAATGCGCTGGCGGTTAGATTCCGTCAGCGTGGTGCGGTCCTGGGCAACCTCCAGCACAGCGTCGCTGCGCGAGTGAATCGTGCGGTAGCCCTGCTCCGCCAGGAGCTTGACTATCTCATCCTCGGAGAACGCCGCTGGAACGCTAACCGGGAAGGTTACCACCAGGCGCGTAGCGTTGCCGCCGAGGTAGGCAAAGATCGAATCTACTGCGGACTGCGGCGTATCTCGTGTTACCGGCTGCGAGCAGTTGCGGCAGATAAGCTGCGACGCACGCGCAAACAACAGCTTCAAATGATCGTTGAGCTCGGTCATAGTGCCAACGGTCGAACGCGACGTCCGCACCGGATTGGTCTGGTCGACCGCAATCGCCGGGGGGATACCATCGATCCGTTCGACCTGCGGTTTGTCCATGCGGTCGAGAAACTGCCTGGTGTAGGCCGAAAACGTCTCGACGTAACGCCGCTGCCCTTCGGCGTACAGCGTGTCGAAGGCCAATGACGATTTGCCCGAACCGCTGACCCCGGTGATAACAATCAGCGCGCGTAACGGCAGACGGACATCGATATCTTTGAGATTATTCTGGCGGGCGCCGCGGACGGCGATCTCGGCAGTGCTGGAGTCCGGGGCGCTGTTGGCGCCCCGGGGTATGCGGATCAGGTCAGGGGCTCGTCGGTAGCGGCGGGACTCTGGAAATCACGATACGTCATCACAAGCAGAATCGAAACGTAGCCGGTGTAGAGCGCGGAAAGAACCATACCGAGGATCTGCCCCAGCACCGGTATCAGCCCTAATATCACGTTCACCACGCCAAATACAAAGCCTAACGCAATCAGCAGCAGGAAGAAGATCACACAATCGCCGATCCGGGACTTGACCAGCGAGAAACTGGCGCCGATCGACTCGAATGCTCCCTTCTCGTCGGTCATGACCGCTACGAAGGTGAACATCAGGAAGAAGGCAACCACCAGGCCGGGCAACACGATCAGCATCATTCCGATACCAAACAGCACGCCGACAACAACTGAAGCCAGCAGCAGTGGAACAATCCGTTGCAGCGTCTTGTTCCACGCGCTCTTCAGGTCAACCTGTTGCCCGTCCAGCGCCTTGCCGACCATCACAACCGTCATACCGTGCGCCAACATGGTCAGGATAGCGCCAACGATCGCAACCAGCGCCATACCGCCAAACGCGGTTGCCACTCCGGTGGCCATGGCTTCGGGACTCTGGGCGCCGCCGATCATGAACATTCCCGCTCCGCCCATGGTAATCAGCATCAAGAGCCAGATGACAATGGACGAGGCAAGAACCGGAACAAAGAGCATGATGTTGCTCTTGCCGATGCTCACTCCTTCCTGCAGTAGATTTCTGATTTTCATTGTACGCTCCTTAATCCGTGGTTATCTCTCTGTTCCCTATAATACGCTCTCAGCAGCGACTATGCAAGAACAGCCAATCGCCTGTTTGTTGATTGGCGCCAGTATGGTAGACTGGAGCCGTCATGAATCGCTGGAATCTGCTGCAGCTCACCAGCCGGACCTTCTACCTGTCCATTCGCAGCCTGCCCGCAGAGATTGGTAACTCGCTCTGTCTCGCGTACCTGCTGCTGCGCGTCTCGGACTATCTGGAAGACACAAACGCCCTGACGCCCGCTGAGAAGGTACGTCTGCTTGATCTGTGGCAGAGAGTCATTGGCGGTAACCGCCGGGCAAGCGAACTCGAGCGCCGCATCCGCAGGTTCCCGGCACAGCAGGAAGTCGATTATCAGGCGGCGATTCAGGCCGGAGATATCCTGCAGCAAGTTCAAGCACTACCGGGTCAACTGCGAGATACCATAGTCCTCCACGTGCGCCGTTCAACCAACGGTATGGCGCGCTGGCTGTCGCGCGGACCGCAGATAGAGACCGAAGCGGACATGGACGACTACATGCACGAGGTTGCCGGCCGCGTAGGATACCTGTCCACCGAAGTCTTTGCCTACCATTCTGCGCAGATTCGGGCACGACTGCATCGCCTGATGCCGCTTGCCCGCGAAACCGGCCTGGCCCTGCAAACGGTCAACGTCATCCGCGGCTTGCGCAAAGACTTCGAGCGCGGCTGGATCTACGTGCCTGAGAGCTTCTGCCGCCAGGCGGGAATTTCGCGTGAACAGCTTTTCGATCCGGGCCATCGCACCGAAGCCCTGGAGGTGCTGAATCGGCTGGTAGACAAGGCTGAACGCCACCTGCAAGCCGCACTTGGTTACGTTCAACTGTTGCCGCGAACACTCTACCGGATTCGTCTGGCGTGCATCTGGCCGATGTTGCTGGCAATACGCACGGTAGCCATCAGCGACGCTAATCCGGACGTGTTCAACGGGGGTGTCAAGATGGCGCGCAGCGAAGTGAAGCACATCGTGCGCTGCAGTACACTTTTTGGCTGGTCGAACCGCTGGATTGCATCCTACGCCCTTCGTCTG
>SKLB01000119.1 GCA_007123465.1 Spirochaetales bacterium | reverse complement strand
AGAACACCGGCCGCTGCTGCTTGCGCACCATCTTGAAGTACTCGCTTATCACATTGCCCAGATAGGCGCCGCCGCGCAGACTGACGTAGATCACGTCGGGCACAAAACCGTCGTTGTGGATCCGATGAGCCAGCTTCAGCGCGTTGTTCCGTACCGCGTCGTACGAGAGGTACTCTTTGCTCATCGACGGCTGATCCCGATCTTCAGATCCTGGCCTTCGCGGGTGAATTCAAACTCCACCTCGTGCCGGTCCTGATCGTTCAGCAGCCGGTAGAATTCGCGCACACTGCCTACCGGGCGGCCGTTCATACGCTTGATCACGTCTCCAACGCGCAGCCCCGCAATTGCCGCCGGTGTGCCGTTCTGCACACTGGCAATCAGAACGCCGTTGGTGCTGCGGGCCAGTTCAAGTTCCTGCCGCACCTCATCGGTCAACGGAAAGGCCGTCAGCCCGGGCCACAGACTGCGGTTCTGCTCGGCAATGGTCTGTTCATCATCGCGTACGGTGATCCGCACGCTGAGTTCTATCTGGCGGCCATCGCGCACCAGCTCAAAGTCCGCATCACGGCCGGCAGGCAGTTCACCTACTGCCAGAATCAGCGCATCGGAGTCTCTGACTTCCCGCCCGTTTACGCTTGTAATGAAATCTCCGGGAAGGATTCCGCCACGGTCCGCCGGCGAGTCACGGAAGACATGGTGCACCAGAGCGCCGCGCAGCCCCGTGAGATCGAGGTCTTCTGCAACCTGGCGGTTTGGCGTCTGGATGCTGACGCCCAGCCAGCCGTACTGCACGCTGCCGCTCTCGATGAACTCATCTATGGCGCGTTTGGCGTTGTTGATCGGTATCGAGAACCCCAGCCCGATGCTGCCGCCGGTCCGCGACGTAATCCAGGTATTGATGCCTACCACTTCGCCGCTGAGATTGACCAGTGCACCGCCGGAGTTCCCCTGGTTGATGGCCGCGTCGGTCTGAATGAAATCGCTGATGTTGCCCTGCGGGCCGCCGCGGCGTCCGGTGGCGCTGACGATACCGGCGGTAACGGTTGACTGAAACCCAAATGGACTGCCGATGGCCAGGACCCAGTCTCCTACCTGCAGCTCAGCGGAGTCTCCCAGTACCGCTACCGGAATACCATCTTCGGAGGTCTCAAACGAGACCAAAGCCAGATCCTTGCGCGCATCCTTGCCGACTACCGTGCCGGAGAACTCGCGTTCATCGTCAAGCGTAATCTGAATCTCGGCGGCATCGCCAATAACGTGATCATTTGTCAGCACGTAGTAACTGGTGCCGTTCTTGCGCACAATTACGCCCGAACCCAGGCCCTGAGTACGGAACTCGCGCTCGCCGTTGTCTTCCGGATCGCCGAAGAAGAAGTCGAACCACGGCCGATCACTGCCGCGCGGGGTGCGCTGACTACGAATTTCTTCGACCTCTATTTTTACCACAGTTGAACGCAAGCGTTCAGAAATCGCGCGGAACGATGTCTGCAAACCACTAAGGTCTATTTCGCCGTCGCCGGTCTGCTGCGCGTAGGCAACATCTCCGGGCTGGATTCGGGTTGAGCAGGAAAACACCATAACCGAGAGCGAGAAACCTGCAATCAAGCCAACCAGCACGAGATTAACAAACAGCAGATTACGAGACTGCATTGCTTTCTTTATCATAAAAGCCGGGTACCTCCGAAGAACCTTAGACACAATATAGCGGTTTCCTTGCAGATTGTCACACGTCGCGCGCGGTCAGGATCTCGGTTTTTTCTTCGAGTATCGCCACGGTATGCTCGAAGTGCGCCGAAACAGAACCATCGGACGTGACCACCGTCCACTCATCTTGCAGAACCCTGACATCGTCGCCACCGAGGTTGATCATCGGCTCGATTGCAAGCACCATTCCCGGCTTGAGGCGCGGGTTGGGGCCGCGGCCGACGTAATTGGGTACCTGCGGGTCTTCGTGTATCTCCAGACCCACCCCGTGCCCGCAGTACGGCCGTACCACACCGTATCCCTGGTCGTGTGTATGACGATAGACCGCGCGCGAAATATCGTTGATGCGGTTGCCCGCCCTGGCCTGCTCTACCGCCAGAGCCAGAGCCTCGCGCGTAACCTGGAGCAGTTTGGTAATCTGCTGCGAAACCTCTCCAACCGGCGCGGAGAACGCGGAATCACTGTAATAGCCGCGATACTCCACGCCGCAGTCAATACTCACCAGCTGACCACTGCGCAGTTTCTGCTTGTTCGGTATACCGTGAATGACGGCACTGTCGACCGAGGTGCATAACGAAGCCGGGAAATCCATGTAACCCAGAAACGCAGGCCGGGCTCCCAGAGCGGTGATCCGCTTCAGCGCGTATTGGTCAAGATCGAGTGTCGAAACACCGGGCTGCACCATCTGCTCCAGTTCGCCCAGGACGGTAACCAGAATCTGCGAAGCCTCGCGGATTGCGGCTATCTGTTGTGGTGTCTTCAGTCTAATCATGACGACTCCCGCTCTCCGCGCTGAACTCAGCGAGTCTCGAGGTAGCGCAGCACCGACCTGGCGTGCACGTTTGCGCCATCGAGCTGCAATGCCCAACGGGCACGCTCGGCTGAGGCGCTGTACTGGCCCTGGGACGCGTACAGCGTTGCCTCGAGCGACGCGGTTGCGGCCTGCTGCTGTTCGGTAGCCGCTGCCTCCAGCGCTGCGGTACGCGCTATCTCAACCATCTCTGCGGCGTCCTGGGGGCGTCTCAGATGCAACGATATCCGCGCCGCATTAACCGCGGCGTGCCAGTCGTTTTCCTTGCGCGCCGCTGTGCTGAAGTGTTGCAACGCCACCTCAAAACTGGACTCTGCTACCGCGGAAACCCCGCGGTAGAAAAGCAGTGGATCGACGTGGTCCTCACGTGCCGGATGTAGCGCCAACAGCCGCCTGAGTTCTGCAAGCTGCGGCATCCCGGAAAGATACCATGCCAGGAAGCGCTTCACTGCAGGGTCTTCGGGGTGCGATTCCAGAAGCCGCCACAACGAGGCTACGCTTGGTGAAACCTCGCGCCTGTCGGCAAACAGCTGTTGCTGCAGCAGATCAGCGGACGCCCGCCGATCGGAGCCGGCTTGCGTCAGAAGCTCCCGCGCTCGATCACTCTGGTGAGCGGACAACTCGACCACCAGCGCGCGGCGCAACTCCCATTCATCGGGGTGCAAAGCGAGTCCGTGCTCGAGTATTGCAGCGCCAACCTGCCGCTCGGACCACTGGTGTACGT
>SKLB01000365.1 GCA_007123465.1 Spirochaetales bacterium | reverse complement strand
TCGCGCCGAAGAGCGCGTAGCCGAGGCGTCCCGAACCGATTACCTCACCGGCGTGCTCAACCGCCGCGGAATGAATGAAAGCCTCGATGCCGCCCGCTCGATCGCCAGACGCAACGGACAACCGCTGACCGCTATCATCGGTGACCTCGACGATTTCAAGATGATCAATGACAATTACGGACACAACTGCGGCGACCAGGTTCTGGTAGCAGTTACCGAACGGCTGCAACGCAGTATCCGCGAAGAAGACCTGGTGGCCCGCTGGGGCGGAGAGGAGTTTCTGATTCTGCTGCCGGCCACTAATACCGCCGGGGCGCAGAAAGTCGGCTGGAAGCTGTTGGCAAGCATTCGCGAGCAGCCGTTCATCTGCGGTCCGCATTCGCTTCGCTTGACCATCACTCTGGGCTTGGCCTCCGGCACCGGGCACGAGACCGCGGAAGACCTAATCGGACGGGCAGACCGCGCGCTCTACTACGGCAAGCACAGCGGCAAGAACCGTCTGATTACCGAAGCTCCAGACCACAACGCTCAGACGCCCACGTAGCCCGGCTCGTTTCCCTGGCGCCACTTGATATTGCAGCCCATGCTGGGTTTCTGCTGTTCAGGTGTCGGCTTGCCGGCCAGCAGCGCGTCGAGCGCCGCTCGAAGGTCTCTGCCATCCACCGGTTTATCGTTGCCGGGCCGTGAGTCATCCATCTGTCCACGATAGAACAGCTTGCCCTCGCCGTCAAACACAAAGAAGTCAGGAGTACACGCTGCGTGGAACGCCTTGGCGGTCTCCTGGGTCTGGTCGTAGAGGTACGGGAAGCTGAAATTATTCTGGTGTGCAACCTCTGCCATCTTTTGCGGACTATCATCGGGGTGGGCATCGATATCGTTTGCACTGATCGCCACCGCCTTGATACCCCGGGGCTGGTACTGCTTGACCAATGCAACCAGCGCTTCGCGGATGTGAATCACAAACGGACAGTGGTTGCATATAAACATGACCAGCGTCCCCGGAGCGCCGGTAACCTCGGAACTCGAGACAGTTGTACCGTCGATATCGGGCAGCGAGAACTGCGGCATTGGCGTTCCCAACGGTAGCATTGTAGAAGGTGTTGCAGCCATCTGATCACTCCTTGTAACTTCAAAGTAGCACATAAGGCAGCTTTTGCAAAATGCAAGCTGGTTCACGAGACGCGTTTCGCGCTGTAGTGCTCATCGAACCTTAATCCAAAGCTAACTGGAATCTCACGGCTTCCTATCACGTTTCTAACCGTTGCGTTGCACATTCCACCCAGGATTAATCACAGGAGGATTAAGATGAAGACAGTATGTCGAACGATTATGGTGACCGCACTCGTGTTGCTGCTAGCCGCCGCCGCTTTTGCCGGTGGAACGCAAGAGGGAACTACCCCCGGCACCGCGGCCGGCGGAACTTCGCGCGCACAGGTCGAGCTGCTCGGTGCCGGAGCGTCATTTCCAGCGCCACTCATCACCGCGTGGGCCGATGAGTATCGCGACCTCACCGCTGGAGCGGTAACCATCAACTATCAGTCAATCGGTTCCGGCGGTGGTGTGCGGCAGTTCATGGAACAGACTATCATGTTCGGTGCCTCTGAGGCAGCGCTGAACGACGAGAATGCCGAACTGGCACGCCGCAACACCGGCGGCCTCGCGTACAACATGCCTATTACGCTCGGAGACGTCGTACTGACCTACAATGTACCCGGCGTCGATCAGGGCCTGGTATTCAGTCCGGACACCATAGCCGGTGCGTTCCTGGGCGAGATTACTCGCTGGAATGATCGCCGGATTGCCGAACTCAACCCGGGAGTCAACCTGCCTAATCTGCCTATCCAGATCGCGCACCGCTCAGACGGATCGGGTACCACCAACATCTTCACCAACTACCTGACCAAGGTCAATTCGACCTGGGCCGATCGGATTGGCTTCGGCAGTTCGGTGAACTGGCCGGTTGGTTCAGGCGGAAACGGCAATGAAGGTGTGGCAGGCATCGTGCAGAGCACCCCCGGTGCGTTGGGTTATAACAGTCTGGTCTACGCGGTGCTGAACGACATCACGTACGGCAGTGTCACCAACAACTCCGGAAATGTCATCGCTCCATCGCTGCAGGCCACCAGTCTGGCCGCCGCGGTCGATATCCCAACCGACGGCCGCATCATGCTGACAAACACCGATGCTCCACAGGGCTATCCGATTGCCGGCTTCGCCTGGGCGCTGGTGTATGAGAACCTCGACCAGAATCAGGCGATATCTACCCGACAACAGGCCGAAGAGTTGACCCGCTTTCTCTACTGGGTTGTCACCGAGGGCCAGAATATTAACGAGAGCCTGGACTTTGCGCGTCTGCCCGATGACGCTCAGGCGCTCGCGGAGAGCATGATTGCGACGCTCAAGTGGCAGGGAGATCCGGTAGGTGAACAGGTTATCGCCGACGTGCGCGCCAACGGCTTCTGACGACAGTAGCCGCTGTTGGCCAACTTAACCGATGCGCATTTGAGCGGCCGCCGGCACGTGGGCGGCCGCTCACAGAATTCTAACATGAACCTAACGGTGTGCTAACTCACATAACGCGAAAATGCAAGCGTGAAATGCAACTTCACACCGAGGAGGCTATATGACAGATACGGTGCTGCCGGCGCTTCGATCCAGGACGCTGGTCGCCGCGCGCTACCGGGCGCCGGGAGACCGGGTCTTCAAGACCGTGGTGGTCGTGCTGGCCAGTGGAATCATAGCGCTGGCGCTGGCGATGGCCGTGGTGATCTACCTGGAGGCCGCACCGACGTTTCGTGCCTTCGGCTACGTCAGTTTTCTGACCGAGACTACCTGGGATCCGGTAGCTGCAATTCACGGGGCGCTGCCGTTCATCCTGGGAACACTGCTGACCAGTTTCAGCGCGCTGTTGCTGGCCGTTTTCCCGGCACTCGGTGTGGCTATCTTCACCACGGAATACGCACCGCGCTGGCTTGCAGAAATCATTAACTACACCGTTGATCTGCTGGCCGCAATCCCCAGTGTTGTAATCGGGTTGTGGGGAATATTCAACTTTGCACCCCAGATCCGCGATGCAGTCTACATGCCGATCTACCTGTGGGCGCTCGAGGATGCCGAATGGCTGGTGCCGATCATTGGTGCCCCATCGACCTACAACTTTGTAACCGCGACACTGATACTGGCGCTGATGATTGTTCCGTATACGGTGGCACTGTCACGCGACGCAATCGGGCAGGTAC
>SKLB01000288.1 GCA_007123465.1 Spirochaetales bacterium | reverse complement strand
TTCCCGTTTTCCAGCTGTTCGGCATTGAACTGTTCGAGCGCTCTGACCATTCTCAGCGCTGCACGGATCGCCTGGTCGGGTTCCTTTCCGGTTGCAACCGGGGCTCCGAAAAACGCCATGATCGCGTCGCCGATATATTTGTCCACAATACCGCGCTGTTCCATGATGACGTCGACCATGTACGAGAAGTAACGGTTCAGCGAATGAACCAACTCGTCTGGTCGCATGCTCTCCGAGATTCCGGTGAATCCGCGGATGTCCGAGAAAAGAACCGCGAGTCGCCGGTTGTTGCCGACCAGCATTTGTTCTGGATTCTCAAAAAACTGGGTGATGAGGTCCTGGGGCACGTACTTCTGGAAAATATTGCGGATGCCCTGTTCTTTCTTCTGCGCGAGCACAGCGTCAAACGCGTAACTCTTGATCTGATCGTATGCGCGCTGCAGTTCGTCGATCATCAGGTTGAAGGTGTGAAGAGTGTTCCCAAAGTTGTGGATTAGAGCGCTGCGGCGTGGCACAAGCCGTCCACACAACCAGGCTTGCTGAGACCAGACTTGCTCGGGGCATTCCGGAGGGATATACTACAGGTACCATGGCGACCAGGGTCTCGGTATCTGCGTCTACCGAACGAGAGCTACTCACCGCACGGGATTTTCTCGACCGGCTGGAGCCGGGCAGGCACGCCGACCTCATCGACGGGGAGGTGTTCAGGCACTCACCGGTATCCATCCGCCAGGCAGACCTGCTGAACTTTCTCGATCGGCTACTCGGCAGTTACATCGACCGGCACGGGCTCGGTCGGCTATACCGCGAGGTGGTTGCGGTGAAGCTCAGCGGCAGGAATGTGTTCCTGCCGGACCTGGCGTTCTATCGCGCTTCGCGCCTCGAGGCGGTAAAACCTACGCACCTGGAAGGCGCCCCCGATCTGGTAGTTGAAGTGCTCAGCCCGCGTACCGCCGAGCGCGACGTGGGTCCGAAGTTTGCCGAGTACGAGCAGCACGGCGTCGAGGAGTACTGGGTGCTCGACCCCGAGACCCTCGCCCACCGCTTCTACCGGCGCGACGGTGATGAGCTTGTGGAGTACGCTCACGGTGAAAAGCGGATTGCATCTGAAGTGGTTACGGGCTTCTTTGTACTTCGCTCCTGGCTCAACCCGCAGGCTCTGCCGAAACTCGATACCGCAATTGAAGCGCTAGCCACCTGAGTGACAGTGGTGTATGACCGCACCTAATCCTCGGCGCCCCGCGAAATCAGTCTAACACGATTGGGATCCAGAAATTCCTTCTTGAGCACCTCACCCGGATACATCTTCGGAAGCTTCTGCATGCGGGTACTCAAGAACATGTCGAATCGTGATCTCGCCGGCCAGAACGTAGCGAAGCAGCACCGACGAGTCCAGATAGGCGGTCACCGATTGCCTCGGTCTGCCGCCAGGAACTCCAGTGGATCCGACCGGAACAGCGGTTCAAACTCAGGAAGTATCAGCGCGCCGTCGGATGGTGAATGACAGGGTCTCGCTTTGGAAGTGGACTCAAAGGCGCAACCCCGATGGTCTTCATATGACCATCATATGACTGTTTTCCTGTACAGGCAACACTGCAGACTTGCCGCAACCAGAACCAGTGCGAGCAGCGTCACACCAAGCGCGGGCAGTGCAACCAGGACCGGGAAGAACATCGAGACGATCCCGTGCGCTATAGCCCACCAGCCAACCAGCAGCGCAGCGCTTGTCACCACAAGCGCTGCGGCACCGATTCGCCTGCGCAGCCGTGTTGGGGTCCGCGGCCGCGTGCGCCTTCGCAGCAGCACAAGCAAGACACCGCCCGCCGCGATAGCGGTGACTGCTCCAAAGCCGATAACCGCAGCACGCAGCCGGGAGTAGCTTTGCACCATCGTTGGCTGAGGTATCGCCAATGCATCTACCCAGGCTCGGGCAAGCCGCATAAGCGGCCAACTGCGCCGGCTGTTTGTCAGAAGCACAAACCCGTCACCGGTTTGCGGAATAGTGTAGTACGCGGTTAACCAGCCGGTGGATTCGCCGCCGTGGGTCACGCCCTTAACCGGCAAACCGGAGGAGTCCCCGCCGATTGGGTATCCCTCAAGAAAATCGACAAAGTGACCGAGAGCGTAGTACTCGGCCATGAGAGTGTGGTACGCACCGCCTACCCGGATAACCGGATCCAGCATCGCGCGGAACGCGCTCGCCGAAAGGACGGTTTCAGTATCCGGCCGGGCATCGGGCGTGGCCGCATCGCCGGCCTCGGCCAGGTCCGCGCCGCGCGGCTCCTGCTCGTGCACCCGGTAGTGCGCGTGGTAGGCGCCCAGAAAGCGGGCGAGATCGGAAGCAGTTGAGTAGAACCCACCCGCGCCTATCGGACCGCGATTGTCCCAGCGTACCGCTGTGCCGTCGAAGGCATGCCCGGTAGCGGCCGACTCGGCAAAACGGGGTTGTGCGCCGAAGCCGCTGTTTTGCATGCCGAGCGGTTCGAGCACCTCGCGTTGGGCCACCTCGGCAAACGGTGCATCGCTTAGCGTCTCTACTATCAGCGCCGCAATAACAAACGCCGGGTTGGAGTACTCGAAGCGCTCGCCGGATGGCGCTTTTCGACGCAGGTGCTCGATATCCATGCGGCCTTCGCGCAGGTCCTTGAGATCACCCGCGCCGATCGCGAACGGCATCCCGCCGCTGTTTGAGATAAGCTCTCCGACCGTGAGCGTCTCGGCCGGAACACCGCCCGCGCCGGCGGCGCGGAAGCGCTCGGCGACCGCGTCCGGGAGATGGGTGATAACCGCGTCATCGAGCGCGAGCGTGCCCTTGTCTACCAGCCGCAGCACCGTCCAGGCGGTGATCGATTTTGCGATGGAGCCAGATTCAAACACGGTCTGGGAATCAACCGGCTCGCGGCCGGCGAGATCGGCGTAGCCGTAGCCGCCCGACCACACCGGCTCACCGTGGCGAACCAGCGCGACCGCGGCCCCCGGAATATCGTATCGCTGGAGCAGCCGAGGAACCTCCCGATCGAACTCCGCTATGAGCGCTTCGAGTTCTGCCGAACGCTCGGTTCCAAGTTCCGCTTCGAAATCGTTTTCCACGGCGCTGCATCCCACGAGACCAAAGCCCGCGACTGCAGCAAGAGCAACCGAAAGCAGCACAGCCGAGAGCAGCGTGACCGAACGGAACGGAGAGCCCGTACCGATTCGCCGCCCCAGCCCTCTCGGACGGCGCTGCCCGGCTGAACGGCGC
>SKLB01000273.1 GCA_007123465.1 Spirochaetales bacterium | reverse complement strand
TGCAGCGAAGCGAACTCCGGCCAGGTGATCGGTACCATAGCGGCGGTGGGATTGAGCTTCATCGTGCAGCTTCCAAGAGAAATCATCGACTGCGCCAGGGAGAGGTCACGGCTCTGCAGGCCGGTAATGTAGCGCAGCAGTGCCGTCTCGCTGTGGTACGTATTGAAGACAGTCTGCTTGAGATAACCCGAGCTGCGTTCCAGCGCGTTTTGCGGCCGGTAGCGCGCGCGCGCAACGTGGCGTTGCAGCTCCTCCTGCCCGGTGGGATAGCCGAGGGCGCGTGTCAGCCGCTGCAGCTCGTCCAGATCGCTCTTCTCGTCCAGCGTGATGCCGAGTTTGCCGTCACCGTACGCGCGCAGATTGAAGCCGGCTTCGCCGGCGGCAGCCAGCATTCGCTGTTGCACTACGCGTCCGGCGCAGACCGTCACGGTGTCGAAGATCGATCCCTCGGCCACCGGTACGCCGCGCGCCCGCAGTACGTCGCGCAGCGCGTTGGCCAGCACCGTAACCCGCAGCGCTATGCGGCGCAGTCCCTCCGGGCCGTGGTAGACCGCGAACATTGAAGCCATGATTGCCAGCAGTACCTGGGCGGTACAGATGTTACTGGTGGCCTTGTCACGGCGGATGTGCTGCTCACGGGTCTGCAGCGACAGCCGCATCGCCGGGCGGCCGTCGCGGTCGTGGCTGACTCCCACCAGGCGTCCCGGCAGCAGGCGCTTCATGGCATCGCGTGCCGCCAGAAAGGCCGCGTGCGGTCCGCCGTAGCCCATTGGAACGCCAAAACGCTGGCTGTTGCCAACCACTATATCGGCGCCCCATTCGCCCGGAGGCGTCAGCAGCGTCAACGCAAGCAGGTCGGCGGCAACGATCACGGTAGCCCCGCCGGCCTTCAACTTGTCTACCACGGCGCGATAGTCATGCGCAATTCCGGCGGTAGTCGGATATTGCAGGATTCCCGCGATATCTCCGGGCTGAATGTCCCACTCGTCTTCGGGGGCTACCAGTACTTCGATGTCGAACGGCTCGGCGCGCAGCTCCAGGTGCGCAATGGTCTGCGGATGCAGATCCGGACTGAGCCACACCCGCCGCTGCTTCTCCGACGAGCGCTTATTGCGCAACGCCATCATCATGGCTTCGGCGGCCGCGGTTGATTCATCGAGCATCGATGAGTTGGAGATGTCCATGCCGGTCAGCTCGATTATCATGGTCTGGAAGTTGAGTAGCGCTTCCAGTCTGCCCTGCGAGATCTCGGCCTGATAAGGAGTGTACTGGGTGTACCAGCCGGGGTTTTCCAGGATGTTGCGCTGGATCACCGGGGGTGTAATGGTGTCCGCGTAGCCCATGCCGATCAAGCTGCGCATGACGCTGTTCTTGCCGGCGATGCTCTGCATGCGCGCCAGCAGTTGATCCTCGGTCAGCGCGGTTGGAAGCTCGGTTGGCTCGCTGCGCAGGATGTCTGCCGGAACCGCTTGCTCGATCAGTTGATCCATCGACTCCAGACCCAGCAGCGCGAGCATTTCTGCACGCTCTTCGGCGTTAGGGCCGATATGGCGCTGTGCAAACTCGCCGTGGCGGTCAAACAGCGATCCCGCGCTGGGCTCGCTGCGATAGGTTGCATTGTACACCGGGCCTTTGTTCTGGCGTGCGCCGACGCTGCGGTTGCGTACCTTCACCATCAGCGGTGCGTCGGCAGCTACGTCGCGGTCAACGTAGGCGTTGGCCACAAACCCGCCGCATGATGGCGCCGGACCGCCGGAGACAACTACGCCAACTTCTTTCTGATTCTGGTCCAGCACGCTGTAGCCCTCGCGTGGCACAGCCGAGGTGCTCATCACCAGCCGGCGCAGCGTGCGCGCGGGCTTCTGCTGCTTGCGCTCGACTATTGCGTCGCGTCCGATGAAGTCGTGGTCGAGATCGCACGCCCACAGCAGGCGTGCCTCAACCGGGGTAACGTCCTCGCTGAGTTCGTGGCCGTACAGCGCAAATCCCGATTCCAGCCGCAGCGTGTCGCGTGCCGCCAGACCCACGGGACCGGCGTCAACGCCGAGCTCCGCGGCGGCGCTGAACAGCGCATTCCAGCACGCCGGCGCGCTATCTGCGGCCAGATAGAGCTCAAAACCGTCCTCGCCTGTGTAGCCGGTGCGTCCGACTTCAACCGTGGCTGATTGTTTGCTCTCGGGGAAGCCGGCCTGAACGGTCTTGATTCCAAATCGCGGCAGCTGCAGCAGGTCCTGGCCCAGCAGGTGTGCAACAACCGCGGCTGCACGGGGCCCCTGGACCGCGATCATGGCGGTTCGACTGGATTTGTCCTCCAGCGTGACCGCCTCCTTGGGCAGATGGTCGGTCAGCCAGCTTACGTCGGTCTCGCGACGGGCGGCGTTTACCACTACCAGGTAGCGCTCCTTCTGCAGCCGATAGACAAACAGGTCGTCAATGACGCCTCCGTCCTCCCGGCAGAGCAGCGCGTAGGTGCTCATGCCCTCATCGAGCGCGTTGATATCCGCCGAGACCATTGATGTGAGCCACGCGGCGGCTTCTGGACCGTGGACGTAGACCTGTCCCATGTGTGAGATGTCGAAAATTCCAACAGAATTGCGCGTAAGTAGATGTTCCTGGATAGCACCGGCGGTGTAGTGTACCGGCATCTCCCAGCCGGCAAAGCTGGTGAAGCGAGCGCCCGCCGAAGCGTGCCATTGATACAGACTGGTTCTCTGCGCGTGCATACTTACCTCCCTTGTGGCCGGTCGCTCTGTCCGATGACCTGAGAGAATTGCCCGCAGCAGGGGCTTACCCCTTCGGTGCGCCCCTGATCTACATGAGATCCACGGGACGGCTCTCCAGAGCGTTGCACGCGCTCCATCGATCCATTTGCCTGAGAGTTTCACGAGCAAACCTGGCGGGTTTGCCGCTTGCACCTTCGGCGGCGACCAAAAACAGCCGCTCTCTCTCGATGGAACCTAAGATATTGAGTCCAAGTTCAGTATCGGGGGTATAGCAGCGTATTGTCAATCAGAAATGAAATAGCGTCGGCTATTCGCGCTCTTCCTCTTCTTCATCCTGTTCTTCGTCTGTCTCTTCTTCCTCGACAAAGCGTTGGTCCACGGGGCCGCCGGGAGAGAGATACTCGAGATAGGACTTGTCGTCCTCGGGGGCGTTAGGGTCCTTATTCTGCCGCTTCTTGCGCTTCTCTTCCTGTTTGCGCTGCTTATCTAGTTGTCGCCGGCGCTTGTCACCTTTGAACGATCGTCTGG
>SKLB01000121.1 GCA_007123465.1 Spirochaetales bacterium | reverse complement strand
CTGGCGTTTCTGACCGGCAAGACCGAGCTGGCCAGAGCCAAATGGATCGACGTGGCGTTGCTGGTTCCGTTCATGACACCGCCCTACATAGCTACCATGGGCTGGATTCTGTTTATGCAGCCGCGCGGCGTGGTCGATCAATACCTGCCGTTACTGGGCGTGTTCCGTCCGCTTTTCTTCTCGTTCTGGGGAATTGTGATGGTCATGAGTTTCAACCTCTTCCCCTTTATCTACCTGGTAATCAAGAACACCCTCATGGAGATCACCCGTTCGCTGGAAGACGCCGGTGCTGTCCACGGTGGTACCTTTCACTATCGTATGCGCCGCATCATCCTGCCGCTGGTGTTTTCCGGCTACACCATGGGTGCGCTGCTTATCTTTGTCAAAACGCTGGCCGAGTTCGGCACACCGGCCACGCTCGGCCGCCGTGTCGGCTACTACGTGTTTACCACCGAGATCTATCGGTTCACCAACCAGTGGCCGATCGATTTCGCGCGCGGCACCGCGCTGGCTTCGGTGCTGCTGATCACCAGTATGCTGGTGTGGTACGTGCAACAGCTGCTGGCCAGCCGCCACACCTACTCTATAGTCGGCGGCCGTGATCACGGCAAGAAGTACTACCGCCTGGGCAAGTGGAGCCCCCTGGCGTGGGCCTACGTGGCCTTACTTCTGATACTCTCGATTGGCGTGCCGTACTGGTCAATTGTGACTTCGTCAATCATGCGCATCTGGGGTCACGGACTGGCGGCAGGAAACTTCACATTTGAGAACTACGCCCAGCTGTTCACCGCGGGAACGCTCGGCGCCCGGGCGCTCTGGAACAGCCTGCGGCTCTCCTTTCTGGCGGCAACAATTGCAATGTTTCTGGGCACGTTTCTGGCGGTGGTTATCATCCGCTCCAGGGGCGCTATCAGGCAGTTCATCGACGTATCGAGTCTGTTATCCAATACCGTTCCGCGGATTGTTATCATCGTTGGCCTGATCCTGTTCTGGAACGCACCGTGGATGAGGAACATCACGGTCTACAACACCGCCATGATGCTGGCTCTTACCTACACGGTGGCGTTTCTGCCCTACACCGTGCAGTACGTAAAGGCAAACTTTCAGCAGATCGACGTATCACTGTTTCACGCCGCGCAGGTCAGCGGGGCGCGCAGCAGCTACATAACGCGCCGTATTCTCTTTCCGCTGATCCGCCCCGGGATGGTTGCCGGCTGGATAATGACCTTCATCATCTCGATCCGCGAGCTGGTAGGCTCGCTGATGATCCGCCCCCCCGGTATCGAGACCTCGGCCACGTTCATTTTCCGGCAGTTCGATCAGGGTGTAGTACCGTTGGGAATGGCGATGGCGCTCACCACCGTTGGGCTGACCACCGTTGTAATGGTTATTGTCCAGCAGGGAAAGAAGACCAAGGCAACCGAAGCCGCGTGAGTAACCGCTGAACGATCGCTGAGGCGACGTCCCGGCCGCGGCGCGACGTCCCGGCCGCTGCGATCAGTCTCCTTCAGATTCCTTTGGACGCAAGCACTCCGTTCAAGGCGCGCGCCGCCCGACCACGGTGCGACAGCTCGTGCTTCTCGGCGTCGCTGATATCGGCCACCGTCACGCCGCGCTCGGGCAACACAAACACCGGATCGTAGCCAAAACCACCCTTGCCGCTCGAGCGCTCCAGGGCAATCTCACCGTGCCAGGTCTCCTGCGCGCAGTAGAAACGGTCCACGCCGCGGATACCGATCATGCAGCAGACGTAGTGCGCGCCGCGGCTCCGGGCCCCATCGAGTTTCTGCAGCAGCAGCGCGGTGCGCTCGTCATCGCTGGCGGCGCCCTCTTCGGCGCCAAACCGCGCCGAGAACACGCCCGGCGCCCCTGCGAGCGCGTCCACACAGAGGCCCGAATCATCGGCAATCACCAGGGTATCGTCGGCGGTGGGATCGGGGATGTCGCTGTGCCGGCACTGCCACTGCAGCAGCTCAAAGAACGCCAGTGCCTTGGCGTAGGCGTTGGCAAAGAAGGTATCACCGGTCTCTTCGTGTTCAAATACCACGCCCAACTCCGGCGGCGTGATCACCCGATGGTCCGCAAAGATCATGCGCAGCTCGCGCACCTTGTGCTGATTGGCACTTGCCAGCAGAATGTCCATGCACGGATTGTAGCGCAGATCAGCGATTTGCGTAAGCCGCCCCGGCAGCGCCGTGCGGCCGGGGTTGCCGGCCGGGCCGGTCAGTGCGGGCCGGTCAGGCCGGGCCGGTCGGTGCGGTATGAGGCCGGCCCTCTGTATCATACTTGAAAAATGGAAGACAGTCTTCCATTTTTCAAGTATGATGCGTAGGTCAGGTTACACAACAGACTCTTCGCGCACAGATTCGCCCCTCCCCCGGCCGCCTAGCGCCGTCCGCTGCCTGCCGCCCGGCGGCCGCGGCGGCACTGAACCTTGACCGCCGGCACGCAGGCAGCTACACTGTCGCGAACGTTAGAGGAGGCATCAGTGAGCACCCGTTCGCGAGTCGAAAAGCTGGCGCTCGAGCGGTCAGATCGTGAGCTGCGCTACGCTCCTACCGAGCAGATTGGCGTCATTGTGGTTGACAACTTCCCGGCACTCGGAACGCTCACCGCGCTGCGCTTTCTGGAGTGGGTGCAGGCCAATCCCGAGGGCGTGGTTTCGCTGCCCACCGGCCGCACACCGGAGTTCTTCATCAAAGAGGTGCAGCGGCTGACTTCCGGCTGGCATTCAAAAGCGGTGCGCGCTGAGCTCGAGGCGGCCGGTATCGATCCAGCCTTCCAGCCGCGCATGGACGGACTGCACTTCGTGCAGATCGACGAGTTCTACCCGATCAATCCGCGCCACCAGAACAGCTTTCACCACTACGTGGTGAAATACTACCTTGAGGGCTTCGGCATGGATCCGCAGCGCGCGCTGTTGATCAACTGCGAGGAGATCCCGTTGCCCGACGGCTCAGAGCTCGAGGCGTTCTGGCAGGACCAGCCGATCGATCTCAATCTGCGCTACCGCAATCCGCGCAGCCACCGCGAGGAGTTGGAGCGCCGGGCGATCTATCAGATCGATCAATGGTGCATCAATTACGAGGACCGCATCCGCGAGCTCGGCGGAATCGGTTTCTTCCTCGGCGGCATAGGTCCGGACGGTCACATCGGTTTCAACGTTCGCGGCTCCAGCATGTACTCGCCCACCCGATTGACCGAGGTCAACTACGAAACTCAGGCCGCCGCCGCCGCCGACCTCGGCGGAAT
>SKLB01000196.1 GCA_007123465.1 Spirochaetales bacterium | reverse complement strand
GCACTCGCGCGCCATCATTATCGGTTGAACCGTTACCGCCGCGACGCAATCATGGCGTTCCGCGGTGACCACTACGACCGTTTGCTGGTACTGCTTTCGGGGACAGCGCGCAGCGAGATGAGTTCCTACCACGGCAAGCGCTACACGGTAGCTGAGCATTCAGCGCCGTGCGTTCTGGCGCCGGCATTCCTGTTTGGGGCAGCTAATACGCTGCCGGTATCGATTGTCTGTACGGCCGACGCTGAACTGCTTCGCCTGCCGCGCTCCACGGTAGTCGACCTGTGCCGGCAGCACGGCGCGTTCCTGCAGGCGTTTCTGGGTGTAGTATCGGACCGCCTTGCAGCGTTGGCGGAGAAGTTGCGCCTGTCGCGGTTGGCAACCCTGCGTGAGCGCGTTGCCGATTACCTGCTGGACGCCAGTGACGTCCAGGGAACGCGAACCGTGCAATTGGCGCACTCGCGCCAGGCGCTGGCCGAAATCATGGGTGTGACTCGCCCTGCGCTCTCGCGCGTTCTCAGCGAGCTGGCTGAGGCGCAACTGATCCAATACGATCGTGGTGCGCTGCAGATTCTCGATCCCGACGGCCTGCGCCAGCTGGTTCCCGAGTAGCGTATAGTGCGGCACGGATCAGCGCTGCCGCACTTTTCATCAGCGACAGGTTGGTGGTATTTTTTTGAAAGCTATGCAGCATAACAGCCAAACTACGCCTGTGGACTCTGCAACGCCTCCGGCGCGGGTCATTGTAATGTACGGCCGTAGCCTGATGTCACTGGTAATCGCTCACTCGCTGGGGAAGCGCGGGATTGAGGTCATCGGCTGCGACGATGTGGATTTGACCGTGCTGTCGTTCTCGCGCTACGTGAAGCGCAGCTTTGTCCACGCCGCCATGGACAAAGACCCTGAGGTCTTTATCGCCGACCTGCTGGCAAAAGTGCGCAGGTTCAAACCCGGCGATGACCGGCCCTACCTGCTGATACCGGTTTTCCGCGAGACCGAACTGATAGCCCGCTACCGTGAGCGCTTCGAACCGTTGATTACCGTTGCGGCTCCGCCGTACGAGGCGATCAGCAGAGTTCATCCCAAGGATCGTCTGTTCCACACGGCCAGCGAGCTGCACATCCCTATCCCCAGGACATGGCAACCGCGAACAGAGCAGCAACTGCAGCGGGCACTGGAAGAGATACGCTTTCCGGTGCTGATAAAACCGCCGGATCAGGTGGGAGGCCGAGGGATCGAGTCCTGCCGCAGCGCTGCCGAACTGCGCGACAGACTGGATCGCTACGACGCTGCCCGCTACGGTCCCGCACTCATTCAGCAGGCGGTAGCCGGAGAGGACTACTGCCTGACGGTACTGTTTGAACAAGGCCGCCTCAAGGCCAGTATGGCGTACAAAAATCTGCGCAAGTTCCCGGCGGACGCCGGCGCCGGCATTGTGCGCGAAACAGTCGATGACCGACAGTTCCTGGATATTGCACAACGCCTGCTGGGGCCTCTGGAATGGAACGGGATTGCCGAACTCGACTACCGCTGGAACGGTACCCCTGACAGCGTTCCGAAACTGATCGAGGTTAACCCGCGCTTCTGGGCCGGACTGTTTCAGTCGGTAGAATCGGGAATAGACTTCCCGTGGCTGTTATACGAGCTTGCGCTAACCGGGCACGCCCCATCACCACAACCAAGCCAGATCGGCAAGCGCACCAAGATTCCAGGGTTGTGGTTACTTGCTGCCATCCGTGACATCACAGCCAGCGAAACCCGCTTCGAGCAGTTGCGCAGCGCGTGGCGCGAGGCGCGCGACAAGATTGGAAACAGGCAGATCAACGATGCGTTCCAGATACTGACACGCTCATTGGAGAGTCAAATGTCGTTCCGCGAAACGATTGCAACTCTGCGCCGGGTAGTGCACGACGGCCGCAGCGCCAGGAACGACCTGTTCTACCGTGATGATCCTTTCATTGTGCTGGGTGTTATGTTTATTCTGGCGTCACTGATCCGGCATCGCAAACTGCCGCCGGAGATCACCAACCACTAACCGGAAAACCGCATGACGCTTCGCCCGCTGATCGGTATTACTTCATCACGGCGCATTGTCTCTCCATCGTACCTGGCGCTCTGGCTTGCGGTACATCTGGCCGGCGGGCAGCCACGCCGTATCTGCGCTGGATGCCGCAATGACGTGCAGCAGATCGATGGACTGATTCTGGCCGGCGGGGCCGATGTATCGCCGCTACTGTTCCACCGCTCCGCCAGACCGCTGCAGCGCTACGATCGCGAACGCGATACTCTGGAAATCCAGATGCTGCAGCGGGCACGTCGGCGCCGCATACCGCTGCTGGCAATCTGCCGCGGCGCTCAGTTGCTCAACGTAGCTCACGGCGGCTCCATACACATGGCGGTGCACAAGGCGTATCGCAACGCGCGCTATCCGAACCATCCGCTGGCTCACTTGACCTTCCGCAAAATGGTGCAGATCGCACCGGTCTCGCTGTTTGGACGGATCTGCGGCGTACCAACACTGACAGTCAATTCGCTTCATCGCCAGTCAATTGACCGGCTGGGATCCGGCCTGCAGATCAGCGCCCGCGAAGCCAATGGTGTGATCCAGGCCATCGAGGATCCATCGCTGCCATTCTATCTGGGAGTGCAGTTTCACCCTGAGTTGCTGTTCTACCGAGCGGTATATCGCAGACTGTTTCGCACGTTCATAAATAGCGCAGCGGCAGAAAGAGTGGAATCTTCTGGTTGACGCTCTGGCTGAAAACCTGGTCGCGTACATCGATATCACGCAGCACGGTTTCTATACCGACAGTCCGGTTGACCACGATCAGTTGCCGCGATTCACCGATCTGCAGCAGCAGGCCCTGAAGCTCACCCTGATCAGAAGCGTGTACTCCGCTCTTGTCCAGTGAACGCAGCGGCACCTCGTGTCCATCGTGCTGGTAGTGCAGCAAGCCTTCCGCGTTGCGCGTAACACTCGCGGTATCGATCGCAATGGTGTTTTCAATGTAGGCGGCCGGGACGGCGGTATAGCGGTTGTTGGCCTCGACCACCAGAACGCGTAGTGGCCGGTCTCCGGTTGGTATGCGCAACTCAAAAACCGCCCCTCCGCCGGCGCCGGACTCCGCTTTCACGCTACCGCCGATAATGCGCTCAATCGAATAGCGCACTGAATCAAGCCCTACTCCTTCACCGGAGACGCTGGTCCCGGCGGCAGCTGTGGAAAAACCGGCTGCAGATATGGTATCCCACACCGACTGCCCACTACGCGCCGCGGGTAGTCCCCGCCCATCGTCGGCAACGCGCAGCAGCATGTACGGATCGTCATTCTTGACACTGATCGTGATTACACCCTCTTCCTGCTTGCCGCACTCACGCCGCGCGTGTGGAGACTCAATTCCGTGATCAACCGCGTTGCGAATAAGGTGCAGCACTGCGTCCCGGACCACGTCGGCCACCGGCAGAAAGAGCGACACTTCCTCGCACGAAAGCTGCAGGCGCACCCTCTTGCCCGAATCGCGTGCAAGCCGGCGTACGATTGCCGGCAGCGGATCGAGCAGCTCGCGAGCACTGACGTAGGAATTGCGGTACACGGTGTGGTTGATCGTGTAGGCCAGTTTCTCGCTCAACGCTACGCGCAGCTGCGTTGGGCGCGGCAGAGTTTTGAACTGCTCAGCGCTGCGTTTCTGGACCTCGCGCAACTGGTGCACCAACTCATCGGTATGCAGACAGAGCCGTTCGTATTCACGTGTTTCGATATCAACACTGACGCGCGATACGCCCGGCAGCGCACCGCTGTGCGGACTCTCGGCGGTGCGTACGTCGAGTTCGGCGTAATCGAGGGCCTGAACCTCGATATCCTCGACAGCGTCAACTGCCAGAGCACGCCGGATCTCTTTTTCACCGCCGGCGGCCGTACACAGCACTTCCAGTCCATCAACCCCGTCCAGGTTACCGTCGAGTCGCGGCAGAGTATCGAGCACGTGAGTTGTCTTTTCCAGGTTCCCCACTGCCAGAAAGAGCCGCGGCGCTATCATCTCGGGCTGCTCGGTGATCCTGCAGCGCACCAGATAGAGACTTTCGCCGCGGGCGCGTGACTGCCGCAACCGATGAAGCTGGACTTCATCCAGCGGGGTTTCCAGGAGCGTGGCAGCAGCCGCTACGGGCGCTCCGGTTTCAGCAGCACGTTGTGGTTCACGCAACGCCGAGAACGCGTGTTCGAGCGCAACAACCGCGCTGCGGATGGCCTCAACATCGGCAGCGGCAACAGCGCCGCGGGCCCGGCATCCTCGCAACACCAGTTCCAACTCGCGCGCAGCCTCCACTATCGACGCGTAATGCAGAAACGACGCCTCGGAACGAATTGAGTGCGCGTAGCGGAATGCCTGATCGATCGAACTCACCGCGGACTCACCGCGCTGCAAACGCATCACAATCAGATGCAGCAGCTCGATCATGCCCTCGCTATCCTGGCGGAACATCGAATGCAGACGGGCGCTGTGTGTTGCCGTTTGGGCCATTGTCAGCCTACCTCCGCCTGGCGCTTGCCCGCGGATGCCCGAGCGTACAAAGAAAGGCAGCGGCGCCGAACCGACGGTTCACCGTCGCGCAGCCCTACCAGCAGTGTGTCGTGGTATCGAGCCGGAGACGCGCTCTTCTCTATTACGTCGAGAACAAGGTGCTTCAGTTCACCATCGCCACGGCAGAATACGCTGCCGAGCTCGGCCGCACCCTGAGCGGTATGCACCATACCGATTGCGCGTACCGCAGACTTCACCACCAGCGGATCAGCGTCAAACAGCGCCCGGCGCAGGAAACCGTAGGCCGAACGCTTGCCCGAATACCCCAGCCGCCGCGCAGAAAAGGCACGCGTTGACGCATTGCGGCTGTGCAGCACCAGGTGTCCCAGAGTCGCCAGCTCGGCCGGGCCAATCTCCACCGGACCGCGGCGAGCAGCTGCGCTGCGTACCGTCCCCTGCCCTGCCCTGCGCGCGAACGGGACCACCTTCGGCCGCCGCTCGCAGAGAACCCGGTAGGCATCCACAACACGCTCGAGACGGTCGCGATCGACGCTGTCACCGGTAAGGTCCGGATGATAGCGTTTCACCAGCCGGTGATAGGCGCGCCTGAGCGCGACAGGATCATCTCCGGGCTTCACTGCCAGCACACGACACGCCTCAAGCACCTGCATTGTCGGCCTCGGTTTCCTGCGCCATCAGCACCAGTTCATCCACCAGCGTCTCGAGGGCAATCAGCGACTCGCGCATCGTCTTATGGTCCGAGCGCTTGACTGAGCGTTCAGCGTGTGCCAGCAGGTCATCGATTTCCCTGCCAAAGCCCTGGTCCAGCTGCGCTCCGGCACTCTGTTTGAGGCCGCGTATGCGTACTACCAGCGCCTGCAGCCGGCGCTCAACCTGATCCGCGCCGGCGGTACTATCGTCTCCCAGCGGGTGTACCGTTATCCGCTGCGCCGCGCCGGTATCTTTATCGCGCGCGGCAACGTGAGCCATGCCGCCGGCGTCAACCGAAAACGTTACCTCGATCCGCGGCTCACCACGGCCGCCTTCGCGGATTCCCGAGAGCAGAAATCGCCCCAAAGAGTGGTTGCCGGAAGCGTCCGGATGCTCTCCCTGCAGCACGTGGATCTCCACCGCATTCTGGTTGTCGGCAACCGTGGTGAAAACGCGCCGCGTCTCGGTGGGTATCTGGGACTGCTTCCTGACAAGACCGACAAAGCGCCCGTTGTCGATCTCTACCCCCAGGGAGTACGAAATAACATCGTGCAGTTGAATCAGCTGGGAATCTCCGGCAAGCATCTCGGCCTGTACTGCGGCTCCCAGCGCAACGATCTCATCGGGGTTCACCAGCGCCACCTCGCGTACCCCCAGCTCTTCGCGCAGACGCCGCTGTACCAATGGAATTCTGCTGGAGCCGCCGGAAAGAACCAGGCTATCGATACCCGTCCGGTCGAACCCGCCGTGGTTTAGCGCCTGCAGCGTCAATTCGATTGAACGATCCAGCAGACCGCTTACCAGCTGTTCAAACCGGTCGCGACCAAGGCTGTACTGCAGGTGCAGCGGTTTGCCGCCGGCAACATAGAATGGCAGCGCCAGCGACGCGCTGTCACGGCTGGACAACTCGATCTTGACGCGCTCGATCATCTCACCCAACTGCTGCATCAGCAACGGATCAGCGGCGATATCAAAACCGGCCTGCTCGCTGAAAGCGTCCAACGCTTCGGTCATCAGCAGCGCGTCGATGTCCATTCCGCCAAGGTGGTTGTCGCCGCAGCTGGCCTTAACCGTGAACGTTGTTCCGTCGGTCTCCAGGCAGGTGGCGTCAAACGTCCCTCCTCCCAGATCGTAGACCAGGATGCGGGCATTATCTCCCCCGCGAGCGCCGTACGCCAGCGCGGCTGCCGTGGGTTCGTTGATGATTCGCAGTACGGTCAGCCCCGCCAGCCTTCCGGCCTCTACGGTAGCCTTGCGCTGCTTGTCCGAGAAATGCGCCGGTACCGCAATTACGGCCTGGCGGACCTCGGTCCCCAGGAAACTCTCGGCGTCGTGCCTGACTTTCTTGAGAATCAGCGCGCTGATCTGTTGCGGGGTGTAGCCACTACCATCGATGTCAATCAGCTGGTCCTGGCCCATCAGCCGCTTGACGTGCACTACCGTGCGCCCAGCGTTGACCACCGCCTGGTTGCGTGCGGACTCGCCAACCAGAACTTCACCAGAGTTCCCAAACGCCACTACCGAGGGCGTCAGATGATTGCCGCGATCATTGGGAATCACCCGCGGCTGCGTGCCTTCCATGAATGCGGCAACGGTGTTTGTCGTACCCAGGTCTATTCCAATTATTCGGCCCATTTCGGCTACGGCTTCCTTCTGCGCATTGAGACAATCAACTCCACTTCGCCCACTGTGGTGCCCACTCGCGCTGCAATGATATTTGGTGCAATACCTTTTTCGTACAGGTCGATAATCTGTGCACGTCGATCTTCGCTACCGCCCTCGTTCTGTTTGTCCGCCTGCTGCTGCTCGTGCTCCTGGCGCCGCTGCACCGCGGCCTGCTGCACGATATCGCTGTAGACCCGTGTACCAGATTCATGCGCGTCGAGTTCGCGCCGCAGCACCGCCACGCGCCGGTCCGCGGACTCTATGAGTCGATTCAAGCGCACGATACGCTCTTCGAGCAAGCCGATATTGCGTTCCGTGGTCTGGTTGAACTCTACAATCAGTTCGTCTACCTCACCGCGAATCTGGTTCAGTACAGCGGACGGCTCTATTCGCCGCTCGATGCGGCGAATGAGCAAGGCCACTGCCGCGGCGGTGACCAGCAAGCTCACCAGAAGCACTGAAAACCAGCTCATGGTCTGGCTTACCCCGTGACGTCCACATTGCGGCCGAGATCGGGATCGCGAAACACCTCCGGGTCTTCGCTGGAGTCAGACCTGTCACGCCGGGACTGATCCTGCTTCTGCTCGGCGGTGCTTTCGTCTTCATCGTGCAGCTGTTCGGGGCCGCCCTCAACGTCGTGCGATTCGCGCACAACGCTCTTCTCGAGCTCGCTACGACGCGCAATCTCCGATCCTGCTACCGCCTGCCCCTGCAGCAGCGCATTGCGCTCGGCCGACTGCTCTTGTCCTATCTGGTTCAGCCGGAGAAACAGGGTCTGTAAGTCGATCGGTTGAATGGCCATCAGCTCTTCCGCGTGATACTTATATCGTCGTCAGTCTCCTGGTATTTTGTGACCTTTACGGTATTGGCTTCACTTATGAACGTAACCGCCTTGAACTCGTTGCGAACCTCCAGGCTGGCTTCTTTGATGTGCACCTTGACTCCGGCGTAGACGGTGCCCGAGGCACTGACGCGTCCGTGAGTTTTCAACTCGCCGAGATACTGCTGAATCTCTTCGATCTCGCTATCGAGCTTCTTGACCTCTTTCAGAATCTCCTGCTTGCGCTTCTGCTCTTCGAGCAGATGCCGCACCTTTTCCTGCGTCAGCTTACCCTTCTGCCGCTTGAGACTCTCCAGCGTCGCCAGATTACGGTCGATTTCCTCGAGCTCCTTGGAAAGCACCTCTTTGCGCTCCTGGAGCTCGTCCATTCGCTTCTTGCTTACAGGATCGTAGCCGACCTCCAGAATCGTTTCCATTCCGGCCACCGATCCCAGCGTCTTGGCGTCAATTTCTTCACTGGCACGGATCCTGCCACCGACAATACTGGCGCGTTTACCGCGGCAGATCACTTTCTTGTGAGAACTCACCTCGGAGTTAATGATGCCGTCGCTGACCGCCACCACTCCACCGGCCTCCACCATGGCATTCTCTATGAACTTGGACCAGATGTTTTTGCCGCTGCGAATAGTTCCCGCGGTCTTACCGGCAATTCCCTGGTGAACAATCACGTCACCTTCTGCATCCAGGGTACTCTTGCCGACATTTCCCATGACCTCAATGTTACCGGCGGCTTTGACACTGAAGCCGTCGTCAACGTTACCTTTGACCAGCACCGTACCGAGGAACAGAACGTTGCCGGTCTTGAGGTTAACATTACCGTTAATCACGTAGACTGGCTCAACGTTGATCTTTCCGGCCAACAGCGTGACCTGACCGTTGATTTCCGCGTAGGCGGTCATCTGGTCCTCCGCCAGCCGTACGTTCTTGCCAACCTGAATGGTGCAGTCTGCGCCGTCATTGGCCGAGAGCAACTTGCCGGTCACGGTCCGTCCCGGTTTGCCTCGTTCGGGTGGGATTTTCTTGGCAAGCACCTGGCCTTCGACAACGTTCTGCACAAGGTTCAGTTCCTTGAAGTCTACCTTGCCGTCGGTCTCCTTGAGCTGTACCTTGCTGGAATCACTTTCAAAGTTGAGTACAACCCTGGCATCGGCACCGTTCTCTGGACTGGTCCCTTCTGCCACCAGCACCGGTTCCTTGTAGAGAGGGTCATCGATGAAGGCGTCGATGACGTCTTCTTTGAAGCCTTCTACCACGCCGTTGCCCTGCAGAAAATTGAGAATGGTATCGCGGTCAGGATCGCTTCCGCCGCGCCCCGGCGGCAGAGCGGTAAGATGGGCCTTCATTTCCTGGTCGGTGATCTCAACCGACAGAACCGCATCGGAAGCCGGATTATAATCGAAAGTCCCAACACGCACAAACTGCCCATCGGCCAATCGCACAACCTTGGATACCATGCCGCTGTCTACTGCAGCGTTGGTGCGCGACGTGATTTTCTCTATCGCCATGCGCTCGGTGGCCCGAACCCCGCCACGCTCGGGCCTGGTAACCTTCAGCATAACTCCATCAGGAGTCAGGCGAACGAAGACGCGCCCGTCGCGTATCTGCTCTTCGCCCACGTCGTCAAACGAGAAACCGCTGTCGAACTGCTGGTCGGAGTCGGCTTCCTGACTGCCGCCGGCCGGGTATGCCAGCAGCATGAAGGGCTTGCGCGACTTACCGAACAACCCCCTGGCGCCCTTCTCCAGCACTTCGTATTCGATTCTCTTGATCGGCAGCGACAACTCTATCGAGGCCTCGCGCAGGGCCTCTTCCAGAGATTCACCGGAAACATGGACAAACTGGCGCTGCCTGTCCTCGTCCAGTTGCTTTTTCATGTAGGTCTGCAACTGGGACATGTTGACCATGCTACATGATCCCCTTCTTGATATTGGTAAGCTTGGCGCGCAGCCGCATGATAGCTTTGGTATGCAGTTGTGAAACCCGTGATTCGGTTACTTCCAGCACCTGACCGATCTCTTTCAACGTCAGGTCTTCGTAGTAGTAGAGTACCAGCACCGTTTTCTCTTTCTCGGGCAGTTCCTGAATTGCCTCAACGATCACACGCTTTATCTCATCTTTTTCAACAATTACGTCGGGGTTGAGGCTCTGCGGAGATTCAATACTGTCGGCTATCGACACTTTGTCGTTGTCGTCGCCGGTGTACCAGACGTCGTTTAAGGACAGAATCGACGTACCGCTGATCTTCATCATCAGTTTCTCGAGCTCTCGGGTGGTAATACCGAGGTCACGCGCCACTTCTGCGTCTGTGGCTGCGCGCCCGAGCGAGGCCTCCAGCCGGCGCACCGATTCCTCGATCTCGCGCGTCTTCTGGCGCACCGAGCGCGGCACCCAGTCGATCGAGCGCAACTCGTCAAAGATTGCACCACGAATGCGCGTCACCGCGTAGGTCTTGAATTTGACGTGCTTATCTGGATCGAACTTCTCGATCGCATCGAATAGACCGAAGACACCGTAGCCTACCAGGTCGTCAAACTCGACGTTGTGCGGCATCCCCACGGCGACTTTTCCGGCAACGTATTTCACCAGTGGAGCGTACTGCTTGACCAGAATCTCACGGATGTCCGGATTGCGGGTATCTCGGTAAAGCTGCCACAGTTCTTCCTCGGTTTTCTCGGCCAGAAGGTTATCGCCCATCCTCACTCATCCCTTTTCAGTATAGTCTGGAGCGCCCTGGCCATTAAGGCAGGATCCTGGTCACTCGAATTGCGCTTGTCCTCGCTCTCGCCAACGGAGGCGATACCCTCGGAGCCTTCGAATGCATCCGAAAAACCGCCAACATCGGGCAGTTGATCCAGGCCGCTGGCGTCGATGCCGTCAGCCGGGTCCGGTGCAGCCGCCGGAAACTCTTTTTCCTGATCAGCCTC
This sequence comes from Spirochaetales bacterium, assembly GCA_007123465.1. Taxonomy (GTDB): domain Bacteria; phylum Spirochaetota; class Spirochaetia; order DSM-27196; family PWMO01; genus PWMO01. The sequence goes on along the minus strand of SKLB01000196.1, from coordinate 1,312 downwards.
CACCTCTTCGGCTTCGGCTACCAGATCGTCAGCCGGCTCTGCGTCGCCAACCGGTTCCCGATCCGATTCCAGCTCAGCGCCGTAGGTGCTGTCTCCGTCCTCGACCTCCAGCAGCCCGTCGTCGCTCACATCTTCGCTTTCGCTCTCGTCATCGCTGTCGTCCACCACTATGTCGACCGCCGGCCGCGCTTCGCCGGCCGCATCAGTCTCCTGTGCATCAACATTCGATCCTTCCAGCACCTGCTCGAGTTCAGGAAGAAAGCGCGACACCGCCACTTGAGCTGCGCTACCGAGCCCGGCAAAAACCACCGCGGACACCAGCGCCCGAATGACAATCGTAGCAAAAGGCACTCCGCTGACGATCCCGCTCAGAAGCGAGACAATCAGGGCAAATAGTGCGCACCCTACGCTGAACCCGATACGGACCTTCATTCGACTCGCGCCTCTTGTCCCCTCTTAGCCGTTTCCCGCCGCGCCTTACAGAGTAGGAAAAATGGTACAGCCCGTCAAGGCGTGATCATTCATCCTGCCCGCGTCCAAACAGGCGCTTGAGAAATCTGCCGACTCCGCCACCTTCGCGATGCTCCACATTCTCCAACCGGCTGGCGATATGCAGTACGCAGGCCGAAGCCTTGCCCTTGGGATCCGCAGCCAGAAACGGTTTCTGTCGCAGCACCGCCTGCTGCACCGCCGGGTCTTCATATACGTAGCCGAGGTAATCAACTTTTAAATTGAGAAACTGTCCGGCAATGTTGATAACCCGTTCAGCTACTTTCTTGCCTTCGGTAACCGACTTCACCCGGTTGACAATCAGTTTCAGACCGATACCCAGGTTGTCGATTTCGGTTGCAATGATCTTTATGATTCCGTAGGCATCGGTAATTGCCGTAGGTTCCGGGGTTGTCACAATGATGGCCTCATCGGCGGCTGCAACAAACGCCAGGACATTATTCGAAACACCGGCGCTGGTATCGATAATGATAATGTCCGCATTGGACATCTCCGAAAGCTCGTTTATGAAATTGTGCCGCTCCTCCTCCGACAGGTTGGCGATCTTGGCAAAGCCCGAGGCTCCGGCAACAATCTGGATCCCGTAATCGGTATCCATGATGATCTCGCGCATCGTTTTCTGCTTGCGGATCAGATGGTACAGGTTGTACTTGGGAATGATTCCAAGCACAACGTTCACATTGGCGAGACCGAGGTCAGCGTCCATCAGGATGACACGCTTGCCCAGCTTGGCGTAGGCAATCGCCAGGTTGGTCGAAATATTGGTCTTGCCGACTCCGCCCTTACCACTGGCCACGGTAAT
>SKLB01000225.1 GCA_007123465.1 Spirochaetales bacterium | reverse complement strand
GTCAGCCGCATCGACAACGTGCACGGCGATAGAAATCTGGTCTGCAGCTGCGCTCCACTGGAGGACTACCGGGCCGAGAAAGGCGAAGCGATAGCGTAGCGCGCCTCAGAGCGGGTAGCGGAGCACGCCGAGCAGGTGTGCCAGCTTGGCTGCGGTGAATCGCTCGCGTAGATAGTGCCCGTAGAGAAAACCGCTGCGCGCCCGGGCATCGCTGAGACCCAGGTCTGCGGTGGTAGTCGGGCCGCCAACGCGCCGCAGCAGCCGCTCGATCGGCTCCGTTTCGGGCACGCTCGATAGAATCGCCTGCACGTCTTGCCAGCGTTCGAGCAGCGTACTGCGCAGAGCCGCTTCCCGCTCAGCGGGCATCTCGAGAAAACCTGCGTGTTCGGCAATAATCGTGGGCGCCATCGATCCGTAGGCAGCCTCGATCTCCGCGATCTGCTCGGCGCCGCCGGCAACCTGAGTGCGCTCAAGCAGCCGTTCGACGTCGGCACGCGTCAACTCACGCAACCGGGCGTACAGGCGCGCCACCAGAATTGTAGCCACGCCGACTTGCGCACCGTGCAGCGGCTGCGAACCACCGTCTTGAAGACCACCCATCTCCCACAGGTGCGATATATGGTGCTCGGCGCCCGAGGCCGGCCGCGACTCACCAAAGTCGAGCATGCACAGTCCCGACTCCACCAGTGCCGCCATAAGCCGGCGCAACCCGTCATCGCTGTGCTGCGCAATCTCATCGATGCTGTCGACACAGCTCTGCGCCGCCGCCCGCGACCGCGCGGCGATAGCCTCGTCGTAGGACTCGCCCCACAGCAACGCTCCAAGGCGCCAGTCTGCGGCGGCGGTGATCTTGCCCAGCATGTCGCCTACACCTGCCGCGGTCAGCTCCGCCGGAGCGCGCTTCACCACAGCGGGATGGGCAAAGATCGCCAGCGGCGGCTGGCTGTAGTGGGTGCGCTTGATTCCCTCGATTACCAGCGGCGCCCCGGCGGAGGTATAGCCGTCAACCGAGGCCGCGGTCGGCACCGACACAAACGGCATGCCGAGCCGAAAACTGACGTAGCGCGTGATGTCGGTGATAGTTCCCGAGCCAACGGACACAAAGAGCGCCTCACCGTAGGGACTGGCGGTCAGAACGCGCGCAATACCGTGCTCATCGGCGTGCAGATTATCGCCGCGCAGGATCACGCTGCGCACTGCGCGCCGGGCAGCGGACAGCTCTCGCGCGGCGCTGTCCCCCGCCGCGGCAAAGGTGCGCGTATCGGCAACCAGGGTAATCGGCAAATCGGGAAACGAGCCGGCACAGTAGGCAGCGAGACGCTGGAAGGCGTCATCGCCAATGTAGATCGGGTCGATTGTAGGCACGCGGCTCTCCTCGAGCGCGATTGTAGCAGGAGTAGCGCCGGGGTGAAAGGGCACACAGCAACCTTGCCAACTGCAGCAAAAACCCCTATCATTTATATATGACTGCACTGAAGAGCCTTACGCTGCACTCGCTGCTGTTGCGCAGCGAGCAGATGTTTGCCGATTACCCGGCGGTTGGCTTTGTTGATGGGGAATGCCTCAGCTACCGCCAGCTTGCCGAAGCTGTGCGCTCCACCTCTGCTGCGCTGCGAAGCCTGGGCGTTGCACCTGGTGACCGGGTGGCTATCCTGAGCGAGAACATGCCCAATTGGGCCGTCGCCTACCTGGCGGTCACCACCATGGGCGCGGTGGTGGTACCGATACTGCCGGATTTCTCGGAGTCCGAAGTTGCCAACATTCTGCAACACGCCGGCGCATCGATTGTCTTCGGCTCCAGCCGCCTGCAACCCAAGCTTGCGGACAGCGCTGGTCTGACAATCATAACCCTGGACGACTTCAGCGGACTGCCCGAGCAAACGGCTGCTGCGCCGCCGCCTGCCGAGCCCGAAGAAGACGACCTCGCGGCGATCATCTACACCAGCGGCACCACCGGAAACTCAAAAGGCGTCATGCTGACGCACAAGAATATCGTCTCCAACGTTGAAGCGTCGCGGCCGCTGGCCGAGATGAGTCCCGCAGAATCACTGGTGTCGCTGTTGCCACTGTCGCACACCTACGAAGGCACCATCGGACTGCTGGTTCCGCTCTCCGGCGGCGCCTGCGTCTACTACCTGGACAAACCGCCGTCTCCAAGCATACTGATGCCGGCCCTGGCCAAAGTGCGTCCGCACATGATGCTGAGCGTGCCGCTGTTCATTGAGAAAATCTACCGTAACCGCGTACTGACACAACTTCAGAGCAAAGCCGTCCTGCGCGCAGCCATGCGGGTGGCCCCGCTGCGTGTTCTGCTGCACCGTGCCGCCGGCCGCAAGGTCAAACGTATGTTTGGCGGACGGCTGCACTTCTTCGGCATCGGCGGTGCAGCGGTGGCTCCGGACGTTGAGCAGTTCATGCGCGAGGCCAGGTTCCCCTACGCGGTTGGCTACGGTCTGACCGAAACCGCACCGCTGCTGGCCGGCTGCGGGCCCGGGACTACCGTATTCCGCTCAACCGGCCCCGCGGTTGACGGCGTTGAACTGCGGGTCGCCGACCCGGACCCCTCCACCGGTGAGGGCGAGATTCAGGCGCGCGGTCCCAACGTCATGCGCGGATACTATCGCGATCCCGAGCGTACCGCCGAGAGCTTTACAGCGGACGGCTGGTTCAAGACCGGGGATCTCGGCACCATTGATGCGGACGGGAACGTCTTCATCAAGGGGCGGCTCAAGAACATGATCCTGGGCCCAAGCGGAGAGAACATCTACCCCGAGGAGCTGGAGGCGGTTATCAGCGCCGAGCCGCTGGTGCAGGACTGCCTGGTGTTGCAGAAGAGCGGGCAACTGGTGGCGCTGGTCAATCTCAACCTCGATGCGTTCAAGGAGTACCTGGCCGAAATGCGGGGTGGCGTCAGCGACGAGTTTGATAGGCTGCGCGGCGAGGCCGAGCGCTACCTGCAGCAACTCCAGCAGCGGGTCAACGCACAACTTAGCTCGTTCGCGCGCATATCGCGCTTCATCCCGCAGATGGAGCCGTTCGAGAAGACACCGACGATGAAGATCAAGCGCTACCTCTACGAGGCGCGTCTGAGTCAGTGAGCGCTTGAGTCAATGACAACGGTACCGTTGCGAATGATCACCTCGCGCGGCGCCGAAATGCGCATTGCGTCGATTACCGAGCCCGCATTCAACAACACCAGGTTGGCCCTGCACCCGACCTCCAGCCCGTAGCCGGGCAGCTGCATGATGGTTGCCGGGTAGCCGGTCACCGTATC
>SKLB01000141.1 GCA_007123465.1 Spirochaetales bacterium | reverse complement strand
GCCCGCGCAGAATGGCTACCGTGTTTTCTACCGACGGCTCACCGGTGAAGACCTGCTGGAAGCGGCGCTCCAGCGCAGCGTCTTTTTCGATGTGCTTGCGGAACTCATCCAGCGTAGTTGCTCCGATGGCTCGCAGCTCACCGCGCGCCAGCGCCGGCTTGAGAAGGTTTGAGGCATCCATCGAGCCTTCCGCGCTCCCCGCGCCAACCAGCGTATGCAGCTCGTCGATGAACAGCACGATGTTGCCGTCGGACTGGCTGATTTCGTGAATTACCGCCTTCAGTCGCTCCTCGAACTCGCCGCGGAACTTGGTGCCGGCCACCAGCGCGCCCAGGTCCAGCGAGAGCACGCGCTTATCTTTGAGCGACTCGGGAACGTCACCGGAGACAATCCGGCGCGCCAGCCCCTCAACAATAGCGGTCTTGCCCACACCGGGGTCGCCGATCAGCACCGGGTTGTTCTTGGTGCGCCGTGACAGAACCTGCATCACACGGCGGATCTCTTCATCGCGCCCGATCACCGGGTCCAGTTTTTCGCGCCGTGCGAGGTCGGTCAGGTCGCGGCAGTACTTTTCCAGTACCTGATAGCGGTTCTCCGGGTTCTGATCGGTCACTCGCTGATTACCACGGATGTCCTGCAGCGCGCTGAGAATGTGCTTCTTGTTGATTCCGGCTTCCAGCAGCAGGCGCGCCAGCTCCGAGGAGTCCGAAAGCATAGCCAGCAGCAGATGCTCGGTACTGACGTACTCGTCTTTCAGTTCCTGCGCTTCGCTCTCGGCGCGCGCCAGCAGCCGCGACAACGCAGGGGACATGTGCATCTCGGCGTTGTCACCGTATACTTTGGGCTTCTTCTGCAACAGCGCGTCCACCCGCTGTACCAGCTCCGCCTGTGTTACCCCCAGCCGCGACAGAAGCGGCGCCACCACACCGTCGGTCTGCTGCAGCAGCGCAGTCAGCAGATGCTCGGGCTCCAGGCTGGAGTGATTCAGTTTTGCCGCAATCGAGGACGCGTCCTGAAGCGCCTCTTGCGTCTTGATAGTCAGTCGATCGTATTTCATAGTCTTTGCTTATAATATAACTCTGAGCCGTCCGCCCACCAAGCGAAAACCCCTTGGATCAAGCGCCGGCATAGTGTACCTTTGCAGTATGAGCGAACGGCCCAAAGAACTCGACAACAAAGTCATTATCATGAACGGCTTCAGCTACGAGGAGATCAACAGCATCATGCGCGCGGTCAAGGCCCAGTTTGAATCGCCACGCGACCTGATCTTTGCCAAGACCACCGAAACATCGGTGACCATGACGCTGCAGGACCTGATCGTCGATATGTCACAGGACCACGAGTACCTCAAGAACAACCCGCCGCAACTTCCGCCAAAGAAGTAGCCGGCAACGAGGCAGAGGAGCGATATAGCGATGTCCCCGCGCGAAGCCCTGGATAGACTGCACGAGTATACCCCCGGAGAGCGGCGCGCCGGCGTGCTGAAGCTTTCATCGAACGAGAACCCGCTGGGCCCCTCGCCACAGGCCATTGAGCAACTGCAACACAGCGCGCACGAAGCGCACATCTATCCTGACGGCGCGGCTGTTGCGCTGCGGCAGCGTCTGGCACAGCAGCTGTCCGTCCCGGCCGATCAGATTATCACCGGTAACGGCTCAGATGAGCTGATGGTCTACGCCGCGGCGGCGTTTCTCAATCCGGGAGATGTAGCGTTAACCGCGCAACATACCTTCTCGGTCTACGCCTTTGCGACCAACCTGTTTGACGGGCACGTGGTTACCACCAGAATGCGTGATGGCCGCCACGACCCGGACGCCTTCGTGCAGGCGCTGCAGTCTCAGCCGCGTACACGGCTTATTTTTCTGTGCAATCCAAACAATCCCACCGGCACCTATTTGAACCTGGACGAGATCGAGCGCCTCCTGCAGCAGACGCCGCCGGAGGTACTGGTTGTACTGGATGAGGCGTACTGCGAATACATGGATGCTGCAGACGCCCCCGACGGCACCCGGCTGATAGAGCGCTACCCCAACCTGCTGGTATTGCGAACGTTCTCCAAGCTCTACGGTCTGGCCGGCCTGCGCGTGGGCTACGGAATGGCGCAGCGCCAGATTATCCGCACGCTGAACAAGGTCAAGCTACCGTTCAACACCAGTCTGATTGCGCAGGCTGCGGCAACAGCAGCGCTTGATGATGATCTGTTTGTCCGGCGCTCGCTGGACACCAACCGCAGCGGCCGCCAACGGCTCTACACCGAGCTCGACCGGCGCGGGCTGCGCTACCATAACACACAGGCCAATTTCATCTGTGTCTACGTTGGCACTGATTGCCGGGCTTTTGCTGAAACCATGGCACTCAACGGCGTCACTATCCGGCCGCTGGCCAGCTTTGGACTGGACAGCTGGATCCGGATCACCATTGGCAGCAGCGAGCAGATCGATGCGTTCCTGAAAGCACTCGATGCAACCCTTGCTGCCACAGATCGGCACGCCGATGCGGTTGCTGATTAACACCGCACTCACGGCGCTGTTCTCGCTTGGCCTGCTGGCGCTCCTGACCGGGCTCTACCGCAGTGCAGACCAGCGCCGCGCAGACCGGCGCTCTTTTGCGCGCGAGTTCCTGTTTGGTGTGCTGGCTGCGCTGGTGGTGGTTGTGACCCGCGCGCTGCTCGACGCCGCTGCGTGGAACCCGCTGCACGCCGCGTTGCTGGTGGTGAGCGTTGCCGCGGTGAGCGAGGAGTCCGGTAAACTGGCGGCACTATGTCTATCCCGCATCGGTCGGGGACCTCTGGGCTTCAGTGAAGCCGTAGCAGCCGGCGCCGCGCTAGGGCTGGGGTTTGCGCTGGTAGAGAACAGCTGGTATGTCACCGAACAGATCCTGCCGCTATTGTTCCGTGGCTTCACCGCTGTCCCGCTGCACGCGGTAGCCGCCGGTTTCCTGGGCTGGGGCGTGGCGTCCCCGCTGCGCCCGGTCCGCCTGCTGCCGGCCTGGCTGACTGCAATCCTGCTGCACGCCACCTACAACGCCATGATCGCCAGCGGCGGTCTGCTGGCACCGTTCACCGTTGTCCTGATCGGCATTGGCGCGGCGCTGCTGCTGGCAATTGCCACAGCGGCGGATTGAACCGCCGTTTGCGCGGCGAACTGCTTGACGTTTGTTGGGAACTTTGGTAGACTCTGACTACAACTCCGCAGGGTAGAGCAGTTGGCAGCTCGTCGGGCTCATAACCCGGAGGTCGTAGGTTCGAGTCCTACCCCTGCTATAAAGACCCCACAGTGCCT
>SKLB01000039.1 GCA_007123465.1 Spirochaetales bacterium | reverse complement strand
TTTTCGCGCGATCTGCCGCCACCGCCGAGATTTCTTTTGACGTTTCGACAGAGAGTGATACAATTAACCCGGCTTTGCCTCGCATGATACAAGGAGCGACAGTGGTCAAAAAGGATTTCCCGGCGGTTCACTTCTACGACCAGGATTTTGTGGACATCTACAATCAGACGTGGGCGTGGATCCAGGATTTCTGGCAGAAGGGCACCGTTCGCAGCAAGCTCCAGCAGCGCTACTTCAACTACTCGGACAATCCGTCGGTCAATCAGTTCGAAGCGATCTTCTCTACGTTTTATCTGGTCTACAGTAACCGAATCTTCCCGGCAGCCCCGCAGTTGGACAACTTCTATGGCAAGCAGGAGTCTTCCGGAGCGATCCGCTGCGACTACGGTACCAGGGACGGTAAGCCGATCTTTCATCGTGACAACCCGCAGGCGGTTGGCCCGCCGCTGTTTTCGTGGGCCGAGTACAACATGTATCACAAGGTGGGCAACAAGAAGCGCATCAAGGATGTGATGCCGGTTCTCGAGAAGTACTACAGCTGGCTCGAGGATACGTTCAAACAGTCCAACGGGCTCTACTCTGTCCCGCTCGCCGCGACCATGATGACCAACAGTCCTCGCAAGGGCACCAGGTACGCGGTGGATTTCAACGTGCAGCAGGCAATCAACGCGCTCTACATGGCAGAGCTCGGCGATATTCTCAACGACAAGGAAATCAGTTTCCGCTACAAGCGGCACTACTTCTCGCTCAAGACACGCATCAATAACCTGATGTGGAACGAAGAGCACGGGCTGTACTTCGACATAGACAAGAGCGAGCGTCAGCTGCCGGTCAAGACCATTGCTTCGTTCTGGCCGCTGCTGGCCGAGCTGCCCAACGAAGCGCGCTTTGAGAAGATGCTGGCGCACCTGACAAACCCTGAGACCTTCGGCACCGAAAACCCGTTTCCGACGCTGGCAGCCGATGAGGAAGAGTTCAGTGAGAAGGGTATGGGGTTTCGCGGCTCGGTCTACCCACCGTTTACCTTCATGGTAATCAAAGGGCTGGAGAAGTACGGCGCCTACGAACTTGCGCGCGAGTGCGCCATCCGCCACCTCTATTATATGCTCGACACGCTGCACCCCGAAGGCCGCGACAAGGGCACCGTCTGGGAAGCATACGCACCGCGCAAGGACGGCCCGGCGCAGTGGCCGGGCAAGAAGGACTATCCGCGCTCACTGTTTGTTACCTATACCGCGCTATCAACCATCTCGCTGATGATTGAAAACGTTCTCGGACTCTACGTCAGCCTGCCGCGTAAGACCGTTGACTGGATAGTGCCCACTCTCGAGATCATGGGGATAGAGAACCTGTCACTCAAGCGCAACATGATCACCATTCTGAGCAACAAGAGCGGGCGCGGCTGGGAAATCCGTCTCGAGAGCGAGAAACTCTACTACTTCACTATCGATATCCTCAGAGAGAAGAAGAAGACGCTGCCGATTCCCTCGGGCAAGTGCTCGATGCTGATCGACAAACTCTGAGCACCGCGCTCGCCGGCGCAATTCTTCTTGCGCGCCACATGGCGCTCAGCCGACTGGCTGCCAATCGCCGGACTTCTCCGAGGCAAACAGCGCATCGAGCACGTTCTGATTTGCCAACGCGTCCTCGGGCAGCGTTGGCGCCGGCCCCGATTCGCGCAGCGCAACCGAGAAACGCTCAAACTGCAGAGCGTACTGATCCAGCGGCCCGTGCTGTATCACGCGCTCGCCCACGCCGGTGCGCACTATAGTCACTACCGGTACATCGGGGTAGATATTGAAGGGAACCTCAACCCACGCCGAGCCGCCGCTGCCGAAGACGTGGACGTGCTGGTGCGGGAACGTCTGCGTACCACAGACGAAGGTGGCCTGTATATCACCAAAGTCCAGGATTCCCGAGCTGAGGATATCGGTACCGAACTGCGGATCACGCGTTACACGCGCAACCACGCGCTGGGGCTCGCGGGCGGTGAGAAAGCGCGCCGAAGAGACGCAGTAGCAGCCGATATCGTAGATTGCGCCGCCCCCCATAGACACGATATTGCGAATATTGTGCGGATCGTTGTTGCTGTAGAAAAACGATGACTGCAGGGCGTGTACGGTTCCAATCTCGCCGCACTGCACCAGGTCGCGCAGGTGGGTCCACTGCGGATGAAAGCGATACATGAATGCCTCCATCAGCATGACGCCCTTGCCTCTGGTGTAATCGATTGCCTGCTGAACCTGCGCGGCGTCCATCCCCATCGGCTTTTCACACAGTACGTGCTTGCCCGCATCGGCGCACTTCTTGATGTACTCGAGGTGAAGATGATTGGGCAGCGGAATGTAGACCGCCTCCACCTTAGGATCGGCGAGCAGCGCTTCGTAGCTGCCGTAGGCGGCAGGAATCCCCAGGCGCGCCGCAGCCGCTTCGGCCTTCTGCTGCGAGCGCGAGGCTATCGCGCGCACCTCGCATACATCGCTGGCGCGCACCGGCAGGTGCACCCGTTTGATATAGTGATCCGCAACACCGAGAACACCCCACTGGACTGGTTTCATAACTCTCCTCCTCCTGCTTTTCAGGTTACCCGGGCGCGCGCGATGATACGCGCGTACAGTCCCGGAAGACATACGCTCAAAAACATTGCCAGGCGGCCCTTCAATCCCATCGCCAGCCGCACTTCGCGCCGGCCTGCCAGCGCGGCCTGCAACAGCCGCTGCGCAACCAGCGCCGGTTGGCGGCCGCGCAGCTGGTTGGGGTCCAGCCGGCCGTACGCCGCGCCGTCGGCGGTTACCGCGTTGCGCGAGATATCGGTACGCACAAACCCGGGCACGCCGATAGTGACGCTGACTGCGCTATCGGCCAGCTCGGCGCGCAGCGCGTTGTAGTAGCCGTGAATTGCGTGTTTGGCCGCACAGTAGCCGCTGCGCAGCGGAGTGGCTACCAGCCCCGCCAGGCTCGAAACCACCAGAATGGTGCCTGCGTTGTGGCGCAGCATGCGCGCCGCGGTCAGTCGGGCGATTTCGGCCTGCGACAGAAAGTCGATATCGATGATGTGCCTGAGCACCGCGTAGTCCGTGTCGGTCGCGGTTGCGCGCTGGCTGACTCCAGCGTTCAGTACCAGCAGATCAACGCGACCGAAGGCTGCGTGGGCTGCTTCAACCGCCGCTACCAGCGCCGCGGAATCGGTCAGGTCCAGCGCAACAACGTGGGCGCCGCCGAGTTCGCCCGCCATCTCTACCAGCTCCTGCGGCGGTCCGCCCGACAGCACCAGGCGCGCTCCGGCT
>SKLB01000323.1 GCA_007123465.1 Spirochaetales bacterium | reverse complement strand
GATCGAGTTACCGAGTTCCCCGCGCATGAAGTCCGCCATGAAGCGCCCGTACTGAATATAGAGCGGTTGGTCCAGGGCGTAGCGTACCCGCACCTGCTGGATGAACTGCGGAGTTGCGTTGACGCCGGCGATTGCCCGCGCCGGGTCTCCGGGTATCATTCGGATGATCGAGAAGACAATGATCGATACACCAAGGACAACGGGAACGGTGAGCAATAGCCGGCGTACGATGTACTGGTACAAGGAATGATTCTCCCGCAAACAAGGATGCTGCGTGACTCTCGACAGAGAGTCACGCAGCATCCCGGCCCCGAAGGGCCAGGATCCACCGATCAGCGAAAGGATGCGTCCCAGGCGCTGAGGTTCTCGAGCGGATGGTGAATCAGTCCTTCAACGTTTGTGCGCACCGCGTTGATCTGCGCTGCGTTGTAGAGGAAGATCCAGGGGGCGTCTTCCCAGATCAGCTGAACTGCTTCGTGATACATCGGAGCCCGGCGATCGGGGTTGGTCTCAACCCTGGCCTGGTCCAGCAGCTCATCGACGCGTTCGTTGGAGTAGAAACCGCGGTTGTTACCGTTGGGATTCCACTGACGGGTGTGCAGCAATGCGTACAGCCCGTAATCCGCATCGAGGGTCACCGTGCCCCACCCGAGCATGAACATATCATACTCGGCCTGTTCCGGCGGCTGCGCGGTGAACTGCAGATAACTTGACCATTCGCGGGTCTCCAGACTGGCATCCACGCCAACGTCGGCCAGCATCGACTGCACCGCCTGGGCAACCGTGGCGTCCAGCGGGTAGCGTCCGGTGGGGTGGTGCAGCGTCATGCTGAAACCGTCCGGGTAGCCGGCCTCTGCCAGAAGCTCGCGCGCGCGAGCGGGATTGAATTCGTAGGGGCCAACCGAAGTGTGGCCGAAAACCGCGTCAGGAATCGGTGCATCGGCTACGAAGCCACTGCCTTCGAAGATCGAATCGACGATAGCCTGCTTGTCAACCGCGTAGTTCAGCGCCCGGCGCACGCGCACGTCGGTGAACGGCTCGCGGATATTGTTGAAACTGACGTAAATGGTTCGAACACTGGTCTGGAATACCACGTCGATATTGGGATCGGCCTGCAGACGCGCAACATCCTGCGGCGGCACCGCCATGATTGCGTCGGCTTCACCGGTCTCCAGCGCTACGATACGCGCTGATTCCTCGGGGATGAAGTTGAAGACCAGGTTGGGAATCTGCGGCGTGGAGCCCCAGTAGTCTTCGTTGACGCTGAGGCGGATGCTGTCGCCGCGGTTCCAGCGTTCCATCACGTAGGGTCCGGTACCAATCGGGTTCTCGAACGTGCCCTCGGGCGGCAGGTCTCGAATCTGGTTGGGACTCACAATACCGATGAAACTGTGCGAAAGATGCGACAGAATCGGCGCGAACGGCTGTGCCAGACGCAGTTGAAGCGTGTACTCGCCGGTTGCCCGAATGTCCTGTACGCTGCCGAGCAGAAATGCGTAGGCGGCACCGACATCGGGATCAACAAAACGTGCCAGGTTCTGACGTACCGCTTCGGCGTTCAGCGGCGCCCCGTCGTGGAAGGTCACACCCTGTCGAATCTGGAAGGTCCAGACCGTACTGTCGGCATTGGCCTCCCAGCTGGTCGCCAGCATAGGGGTCAATGTGCCGTCTTCTTCCATGTAGATCAGGCGCTCGACAACGTGTTCACCAACGGTTGCCGCCGGAGCCGAGGTCATCTTCACCGGGTCGAGCGACTCCGGTTCGGCTCCGATAGCGATTCTCAGCGTGTCGCGGTCAACCGCTGTTTCGGCGCGCCCGCCAGCAACCAGCGGCGAGGCTGCCAGAGCCAGCATCAGAACCGCGAGTCCCAAAGTGACTGTCAATTGTTTCTTGCTCATACGTCCTCCTTATTCAGACATATCTTCGTAACTATACCTGCCGAATAATATTCGCTCCGGTTGCCGTCGGTCAAGACGGCGACGTACGAATCCGGCTCACACCACCTGACAGCTTTTCCACAACAATTTGCGTGCCGATCCGCTCCTTGAGCAGCGAAACATGCGAAATGACCCCCACGGTCTTCTGTCGCTGCTGCAGACTCTCCAACGCCGAAATGGCAATATCAAGGCTCCCGGCGTCCAATGAACCAAATCCCTCGTCGATAAACAGTGTTTCTATGCGCACCGTTCGACCTGCCAGATCGGACAGTCCCAGGGCAAGCGCCAGGCTGGCCAGGAAACTTTCGCCGCCGGAGAGGCTCTGCATCGGCCGGCGCGCCGAGGCCTGGTGCAGGTCTTCGATATCGAGCCCCAGCTGGTTGGATTGATTGGCAACGATACGATAGCGGTCGCTCAGCTGAGCGAGGTGCCTGTTGGCGTGGCGCATCAGCAGATCCAGCGAGATCGACTGGGCGATTGTGCGAAACCTGGCCCCGTCGTGCGACCCGATCAGCTCATCGAGCAGCGCCCAGACCTTCAGCTGCTGCTGCTTCTGCTCGAGTTCCGTGCGTTTGCGTTGCAGAATGGCACGATCGCGGTCGTCGCGCTCAATCCGGTTCTGCAGGGTTGTCAGTTCACGCACTATCTGCTCGGCCCGCTGCTGCATACTCTCGTGTTCGCGCAGGAAACGTTCGGCCTCGGCGCCCTCCAGTGTCTGGTTGTCTCGCAGTTCCTCGATATCCTTTTCGGCACTGCGCAACAGCGTAGCCGCCTCGCCGGCGCGCGCGTCAAGTTCCCGTTTAAGCTCTTGCAACTGCTGTTCTTCCGCCTGGCTCAGTCGGGCACTGCGCAGCTGTTCCACGCCGGCGATATCGGTGTCCGCCAGCAGGGATTCGAGCTCGCTCTGACGCCGACCCAGCCGTTCGCGGGCGGCGTGTTCATCGCTGATACGGCTGGCCAGTACTGCCTGCGCGCTGTCCGCGCTGCGCTGCTTGCGCTGATAGTCTTCTTCGGCCCGGCCAACATCGAGTTCTTCGCCCTGTTGCGTGGTCACAACTTCTGCGGAAATCGGAGGCAGGCTGCGACGTTTGGCGTCCAGTTCCTGTATGGCCTGCTCGCCGTCCGTGAGTCGATGCTCAGCTTCAACGATTGACTGCCGTACGGTGTTGAGTTCGGCAAGGTGGCCGCGGTAAGAATCGGTGCGTTGCTTCAATTCCTGCAGCAGTGCCGGCTCTTCTGTGGCAGGCGGCAGTGCAATACCTAGGGCCTCGAGCTGCGCTGCCAATTGCGCTTCGCTCGCCCGGCAATCGCGCAGCTTGTGCGACACTCTTTCGCAGTCACGCTGCAGCTGCT
>SKLB01000075.1 GCA_007123465.1 Spirochaetales bacterium | reverse complement strand
GCGAAACCATGACTTGGCGGTGACCAGCGCCGGTACGATCCAGAGTAGCCGCATCGGCCCGTGGGTGAACGGCAGCAGTGCGTCGGTCAGCCCGGCAACGCCGCGAAACCAGACCTGGCTCAACGGAGTGATGGAAACGAGCAAGAACAGCGCTGCGATGGAGCAGGCCAGTCCAACGGTAAAGCGCTGTAGTATCGGCCGTCCGGCATCTCCGCGCCCCAGAAGCGCGATCACCGCTTCCTGATAGGAAATTGCCAGCGAGTTGAAAAGGAACATGAAACCGTTGATTACCGGCCAGACGGCCAGTGACTCGAGCGGAAACTCGGAGCGCGCCATGCCGAACGTCAGCAGCGGTTGTGAGGCAAGAAAGATAATCGATGTAAGCGACAGAGGCACGTAGAAGCGCAACAGCGTGCACCAGCGCAGTGCCGATGATCCCGGACCGGCCGCGGGGATCCCGCCGCGAATAACGGGCAGGCAGAACAGCAATGAGGCAAGCGCTCCCGCTATCACGCCACCTATCAGCGCCGCTGCCGCCACTATCGCTCCCGGGGCAAACTGCGTTATGTAACCTGCGGTCAGCAGGCCGGCGGTTGCCAGCAGGCGCGCCACCATGGTGACCGGGATGACTGCGGTGTGCCCGTAGCGGATCAGGACTCCCTGCCACAACCTGCGGTAGCCCACCGCCGCCGCAAACGGTGTCATCGCCAGGAAGGCCAGCCGCGAGAGTTCCACAATCTGGTGCGGCACTCCCAGCACCGTCCCCACCACAAACGCAAACAGTGGTGTCAGCGCTACAAGCAGATGCAGCGTTGTGAGCCCGGCGGCGAGGATGTGCATCAGAGCCAGCAACCGGCGGTACTGCAGGCGGTCAGTGACCAGTGCGGTAGCTGCGGATAGCAGCTGAAGGATCGGACTCTCTATCACCAGTGCTATCGAGAAGGCTACGCCAAAAGCCGCAAGGTTTGCCGTGGCGTCCGGCAGGCGTGCGACCACCGCGGCCATAGCAGGTTGCTCCACGGCCATCATGATCCACATCAGCGCCAGCGGTGACCAGAAGATGAAAATGTCGCGGTGCCTTATGCGTTCGCCGAGTTGCTGTTGCATCTGCCTGCCGGTCATGTCAGCACTGTAGCTACCAGCAGCCGGCAGGTCAACAACGACTATGCGGCGCTGCTGGCCACGGCAGCGCTGAGTGCGTTATCATGACTCTGCCGCTACCGGCAAGGAGGTCCAATGCCGCAACCGCGATATGTACTGCTCATAACCACCGATCAGCAGCGCTTTGATTCGCTTCCTTCGTATGGAGCGGACTTTGCAATAACCCCCAACCTGGACCGGCTCGCTGCGCAGGGAGTTGTGTTTGACCGCTGTTACGTGCCTGCGCCGGTGTGCGCGCCAACACGGGCGTCCATCATGTCGGGCCAATTCCCGAGCGCCCACGGTGTGATCGACAACGTCTCCTGGCTGCAGCCGGGGATACCCAAATGGACCGATGCGGCGCGCGCGGCGGGTTATCGGACGGCGGCTATCGGCAAGATGCACTTTGCCCCCTGGGATCTCATGGAAGGCTTTGAGGAACGGATCACCTGCGAGGACAAACGGCACTTCTATATCCCCGACGATCACGCTCAGTTTATGAAAGAGCACGGAATTGATCGACCGCATCCCAAGGATGTTCCCGGCTACTTTGAGAGCTGTGGTGCTCCGGATTTTCCTTTTGCGCCTGAACTGCATCCGGATGCGTTTATCGCGGAGCGGAGCGCCGCCTGGATCGAGCAGAATGCCGCTGAATCCTTTGCACTGTGGGTCAGCTTTGTTGGCCCGCACGACCCCTACGACCCACCGGCGCAGTACTCGCAGCTGTACGCCGACACCGGGATTCCGGCCCCGATCCCGGCGCCGGATGACCCGGCCAGAGCTCCTTCCTACCGGGCTCAGAGCGCGGTACAGCCGGGGGTGGAGAACTCGGTATTCCGCGTCGATGCAACAGCGGCCACGCCGCAACAGATTGCACAATGGCGGCGGCACTATTTTGGAAGCATCACTCTCATAGACGAGGGCATCGGGCGCATAATGGACTCGCTGAACAGGGCCGGTATCCTCGAGCAGACGCTGATAATCTTCACCTCCGATCACGGCGACGCGCTGGGCGATCACGGTATGGTCTTCAAGAGCTTCTTCTACGAGCCGATGGTGCACGTGCCGTTGATTGTGCGCGACGGGCACCACCGCGGCAGGCGCGCCGCGCTGACCGGTACCCTCGATGTAGTGGCCTATCTTCACGAGCTGTTTGGTCAGACTCCGGATAGTCCCGTGCAGGGGAGATCGATTGGCCCGCTACTGCAAGACAAAGACGCTGCAATCAACGATTATGTATTCAGCGAGATGCGCGATCGTGTCATGGTCTTCGATGGACGTTACAAGTACATTCACGCCCAGGACGGACAACACGAGCTCTACGATCTCGCCAATGATCACTACGAGTTGCACAACATTGTCGATGACCAGCCGCTTCAGCCGCAAATCGGCGAACTGAGGGCGGCTCTGATTGCTCACCAGATGGAGAGCACAAAGCTGCACGGAGAACGTCGGCGCACGGTAGCCTATGCCCCGCGTCTGCAGATGGAACAGGAGTACCGCAAAGAGCGGCAGCATTAGCTCGTGCTATTCGCTCGGCGTTCAGACGAGAGCGGAGTAATGATCGGAATCAGTGAAAACGCCGCCGGAGTGGGCCATGAATTCCTGGTTGATCGTGAAGACGCCGTTTCGCGGCGTCAGCCAGTCGCGGGACCGGGCGGAGTGCTCGTGCAGCAGTTCGGTCCAGTTGGCGTAGTGCTGTGCACCGTTGGTCTCGATCAACCCCATCCCGAGTTCGGCAAACGGCGGCAGTAGCGCCGCAAACGCCAGATTCCACTGGACCAGCGAGGGTACGCAGGCTGAATCGGCCACAAAGCAGGGGATGCCCAGCCGCGCCGCCCGGGTTGCCATCAATACCGAGAGACTCAACGTCTTGCCCGCGGGTTTGAGCGCTAACGCGCGGTAGCCCAGATCGGCTCGCTGCTGCAGGTCGGCTATATCGTGCAGAGATTCATCTGCGGCTACGCGTAGCGGTACGCTGTGCACCGGGATGTGCTGCTGATACGCAAACGGTTCTTCCAGGATGATGACGCGGTCCAGGATGCCGGATCGGTCGATGCGGTCCAGCAGCGACATCAACGTTTTGAGGTCCGGATAGCGCCCGTTAGCGTCCAGATAGTAGTGCACCGGCAGCGGTTGCTGTTGCTGTTGC
>SKLB01000056.1 GCA_007123465.1 Spirochaetales bacterium | reverse complement strand
TCTGCTCCCAGAATCGCGTCGAACAGGAATGAGTAGGCTGACTCGGATTGTGGGTTAAGCAATGCCAGCCAGGTATCACGGAAATGTTCGGCTGTTACCCGGTCTCCGTTCCAGTAGCGGGCGCTTTCACGCAGGTAGAACGTATAGACGGTGCCCTCGGGATTTGTGTCCCAGCGCTCTGCTACAGCCGGAACGGGACGCACGGTGAGCGGGTGATAGCCTACCAGTCCTTCGTAAATGGCGGTGTATATCTGAGCCTCGGTTGACGTGAAGGTTTCGATCGGATTGAAACGAATCCGTGACGGCAGGAAACTGACGACAAACTCGGTCTCCTCCGCTGCGGACCAAGCCGCCGAACAGAGCAGCACGATCAGTATCAGAATTGCCTTTTGCATGCGATTGATCACGTCAAACAGTATAGCAGCTACCCGACGGTGTGAGAATGGCTGACAGACTAAGCTGCGCGCCGGAGGAACTCGGCAATTCTGCCGAGCCCTTCGTGCAGCAGCGCGCGTTCTTTCAGGAAACTCAGCACCACAAACCGGTCCTCGTCCAGGCCGTAGAGGTAGCCCGGATGCAGGTGTACCCCGCTGCGGCAGAGCAGCTGCAGCGCAAAGCGCTCGTCATCCTGTGGTCGGTGAAATCGAGCCAGCGCATGAATCCCGCCGGCAGGGTGCAGTACGTCAAGACCTTCGAACCGTGAAGCATCATCCAACAGAATCTGTCGCCGTGCCGCCAGCTCGCTGCGTATCGTGCGGCGGAACGCACCGCCTGCAGCAAACAGAGTCGGCAGTAGCTGTTGCGAGAGCGGAGAGCAGTTGAGATACATGTCGTTGGCGAGCTCAAGGTCCGCAACCGCTCGCCGCACTTTCTGTCCGGGGCCGCTGACGGCAATCCAGCTCAACTTGAGGTCTGGAGAAGCAAACAGCTTGGATACACCGTTGATGGTGAAAACCACCACGCCGGCATCAGCGGCGCGCGACATCGGCCTTGGTAAGGATCCACTCTCGTAGAGCAGATCGCTGAAGACCTCATCGCAGATCAGCGCCAGGTTGTGCCGCGCACATAGCGCCAGTAACTGGTCGATCTCAGCGTCCGAAGCAACGTGGCCGGTAGGATTATTGGGCGAAATAAGCACCACAAAGCGGGTTGCCGAGGTCAGTGCCGCGGCGATATCATCACCGTTCAGACGAAACCCCTGCTCGAATCGCGTTGCATAGAAGCCGGCGCTGAGGCGCATGTAGCCGGCAACGTGTTCAAACAGCGGATAGCCGGGGCGGGGCAGCACAACGCCGTCGCCGCAGCGCGAGAGCGCCTGAAACAGCAGGCTGTAGCACTCGGATGCCGATGCACAGATAATGATATGGTCGGGATGGATCGCCGTGCCGCTGTTGCGGTAGAAATCGGCAATACTGTGGCGTGCCGCGAGGGAGCCTTTGGGGTCGGGCTGGTACAGCCGGTCGTTGAACCATGCGCTGCTCGCCTCGATCAGCACCTCGGCGGGAAAGCGCAGACCGTTGCGCTGAAAGTTGGTGTCGATCAGATCTATCAACGTGCCCGAGTTGAGTGCGGCGCGGCGCTCGCGCTCCAGGGCGGTGACTTCGGTATCCATGCTTCTGTCCTGAGTGTAGCACTCCGGTGCTGTCTTGCCCAATTGGCGCCGCTTCGGTACTTTTACGACATGAAGAGACTATCTCTAATCGTTGTGTTGGCAATAGCCGTCGTACTCGCCCCGCTGGGTTTGCAGGCTGCAGATATCTATTCGTGGGAGACCGATCTCGAGGCAGCGCTGGCCGAGGCCGAACGCCAGGATCGTGTAGTATTGGCCTACTTTGCCGGGTCGGACTGGTGCAGCTGGTGCCTGCAGCTCAAAGCGGAGGTGTTCGATACGCAGCTGTTCGAGGATTTCTCGCGCAGATTTGTGGTGCCGTTGTTGATCGATTTTCCGCGTGAGCTGCCGCAGAGCGAAGAGCAGCAGCAGGTCAACATTGCGCTTGCGCAGCGCTACGGCGTGAGCGGCTTTCCTACAGTGCTGATTCTCGATCCGTCGGGGGAAGTGCTCCATCGTACAGGCTACCTGGCCGGCGGCGCTGGAAACTACGTCACTCGGTTGATGCCGCACGTGCGGCGTTGAGCACTGCCGATGAAGCACTATCCAGCGGGCTACGGCGTAGTTGAGCCCGTGGCCGACTATCGGCCGTGGGATGTTGATCAACCGTTTCTGCGGATATACAACGCAGTAGCCTCTCACACCAAGGTTGATATCTATCGTTGCTACGCCCTTTGGCGCTACGCCGAGCAGACCGCCGCGTTGCCCGGTGACATCCTTGAGGTAGGCGTGTGGCGCGGCGGCAGTGCAGCGGTAGTGGCGGCAGCGTTACAACACTTTGCCATCGGCAACAAGACCGTCTATCTGGCCGACACCTTCAGCGGGGTTGTCAAGGCTGGACCGCGGGATGACTACTACAAAGGCGGCGAGCACGCCGACACTTCCGCAGATACGGTGCGAGCGCTCTTCGCAGAGCTGAAGCTGGACCGCTACCAGCTGCTGTGCGGCGTGTTTCCCGATGAAACGGCCGGGCAGGTCCCGGCCGCTACAACCTTCAGTATGTGCCACGTCGATGTGGATGTCTACCAATCTGCCAGAGACGTTGTTGAGTGGGTCTGGCCGCGGCTTTCGCGCGGCGCAATCGTCGTCTACGATGACTACGGTTTCTACGGCTGCGAGGGGGTCACCGCGCTGGGCAATGAAGAGTTTGTCCGTCCCGATCGCATCGTCACCCATAATCTCAATGGGCAGTGTGTCTCGGTCAAGATCCAGCCTTGAAACTTCACGGTAAGCTCGCTACACTCGGCCGTGGTGCAGAGTGAACGAGATTGGGGCAAGCACGCAAACCGCGCCGTGATGATTATAGTGCTGACTGCGTTCCTGGGCTGCAGCACGTGGGGGAGTGCGGCGGTTCAGCAGCAGCGGCGTCCGCTCTACAACCTGTTGTTCGGCTGGGGAGCTCAGGGTGGCCGTCGATCTCTTCCGGAAAACTTCCCCAACGTTCTCAACCTGCTCGACGAAGAGAAACCGATGCTGGCGCTCTACCGTGAAGATGTGACCAGCGCGGCGGTAACGGAGTTCTTTGTCCAGCTTACCGGCTCGCCCGATACGGCGCTTCCGATTCTGTATCACGCTGACCGCAACGATCTTCCGCTTTCACTGGCATTCGGGCTGACGTGGGTTGAAAGCCGCTTTTCGCCCGTTGCGGTCAACCAGAACGCCACCAGCGTTGATCGCGGACTGT
>SKLB01000060.1 GCA_007123465.1 Spirochaetales bacterium | reverse complement strand
GCACAATGGCGTGCAAGCGTGTATTGCAGCGCAACCGGTCGCAGCAGGCCTGATGGGCGACAAATATCCCGTGACGAGGATATAATGCTGTGGTATATATCGATGTTACGACAGATCAGGCGCCGGGAGGGTACTGAACATGGCACGTTATCTTGGACAAAGCTGGACAAAGCGTGAGCTCAGACGCTATCTTTCGGATCCGGCGCAACTGGCCGGCATAACACCGGCGCTGCTTACCGACGGAAAAGCAGAGGGAGTGCGCACACTCAATGTTCGTACGGGATCAGGACTGGAGTTTACGGTTCTGCCCGGCAGAGCGATGGATGTTCCGCAGTGCTGGTACAACGGGGTGGCGCTGCATTTTGCTTCGGCAACGGGAATTACCCATCCCGGATACTACGAGGAACCGGGGCTGCGCTGGCTGCGGACCTTCTTTGGCGGCCTGCTGGCCACCTGTGGTATTACCTACAGTGGCGCACCCAGCGTTGATCAGGGCGAATCTTTTGGTTTGCATGGGCGAATCGGCAACGCCGGGGCTGAGAACGTGGCGGTGAGCGAAGAGTGGGAGGGGGATGAATATCTACTCTCCGTGCGTGGCCGAATGCGCGAAGCGTCGGTTATGGGCGAGAATCTGACCCTGACCCGGTCGATCACCACCCGCCTGGGAGCAAAGTCGTTCCGACTGGAGGATGTGATCGAGAATCGCGGGTTCGAGCCCCAGCCGCTGATGATGCTCTATCACTTTAACTTCGGGTTTCCGTTGCTCTCTGAAGATGCAACGGTGGTCGCGCCGATTACCGCTACCGAGCCACGCGACCCCCAGGCTGCCGCAGATAACGGGGTTGAAGAATGCCTCGGTTTTCTGCCGCCCACGGCCGGCTACAAGGAGAAGGTGTTCTTTCACACCCTGGCAGCCGACGGCTCAGGGAGAACCTTCGTAGCGCTGGTTAACCGCAATCCAGGTGGTAAGCCGCTCGGGATTGTACTGCGCTACCGCAAGAGTCAGCTGCCGCAGCTGACGGAATGGAAGATGATGGGCGAAGGATGCTATGTTGTCGGTCTTGAGCCGGGAACGGTCAACCCGATTGGTCGAGCTGCAGCGCGAGAACGAGGGATGCTGCCGATGATCGAGCCCCAGCAGCGCTATCCTGTAGAGGTGGATTTCGAGGTTCTTGACAGCGACGAGGAGTTGCAGCAGATTGAGGCCGAAGCGAAGGAGCTTCGCTGACGCCGACGGTGGCAGGCCCGGCAAGGAGTGGACTGGAGATGGATAGGAAGCGGGTGAGAGTAGCGGTAGAGAAGGCGATTGAACAGGGCAACGGAATTGTGCGGCTGCGGCCCTGCTGGGTGGCGCGTACTTTTCTTCAGCCGGGCAAACGCCTCGGACTGACTGAGGAGCAGTACCGCGTCGGCAAGCGCGGGCAGATCTGCGAGCGCTGGCTCGGTTCGGAAACGGAAGCCGACAACGAAGTCAAGTTTGAGAATGAGGGGCTCTCTTACCTCGACATCGACGGGGAAGATATTCTGGTGCGTGACGCCACCGCTGCTGCCGGGGACTTGATTATGGGAAGCGAATACGCGGCGTCGCATTCGGGACTCGGGCGCCTCGCCAAGATTTTTGACTACCAGAGTCGTATCTTCTACCACTTTCATCAGACCCAGCAAGAGGCAGCCAAGGTCGGTGCAACTTCCAAGGAAGAAGCGTACTTCTTCCCCGAGGGTGTGCCGATGGGCCCACACCCGGAAACGTTCTTCGGTGTTCACCCCTACATCGTTGAGCAGGGAAAGCAATACGAGATTCTGCTTCCCTATCTTGAAAAATGGGACAGCGACCAGATACTGATGCATGCGCGAGCCTACCTCAACGTTCCCGGCGAGGGGTTTCACCTTCCCTCCGGGGTGTTGCACGCACCGGGCACCGCGCTGACCATCGAGCTTCAAGAGCCTTCGGATGTCATGGGTGTCCTTCAGGCCAGAGTCGAAGGACTCACGATTTCCAAAGAGTTGCTTTTCAAGGATGTGCCTAAAGAGGCGCGCGAGAAACACGGGGAGCGTGCCGTTCTGGATCAGCTGGTCTGGGATCTCAATGGCGATCCCTATTTTTACGAGAACCGGCATACCCCGCCGATCCGGATTGAAGCGGCGTCAGGAGCAGCGGCTGACGAGTACTGGATCTACTACAATACCACCAGGTTCAGTGGTAAGCGTCTGGTCATAAAGCCGGGACAGAAAGTAGTGAGTCGTGACCTGGGTGTCTACAACATTCTTGTGTGGCAAGGCAGCGGTAAAGCCGACGACTTCCCAATCGAGGGGCAGAATTTCGGTATCGACGAGCTCCTGGTAACGCATGAGCGAGCGGTTGCCGGAGTTGCCTACGAGAACACCGGCACGGAAGACCTGGAGATCCTGAAGTTCTTTGGCCCAGACATCAATGACGATGTTGTGCCATATCTGCCGAACTATCCTCGCTGAACTGAATCCCAGAGCCGGCGCAGATGAGCTCGTAGCTCGGCTCACTCGAGAGTCACAAAAGCGAAGGCCGCACCCTCGTGGCAACCGGACAACGATGTTCTCGAGAAGCGCCCGACGAGCCGGATTTCAGTGTTTTCAGCGTGATGATGCGGTAAGGTCGTCCTTGAGAGTGCCGTTCTCAAATATCTTCCGGTACTCCAGTAACCCGTCAGGGTAGTACCTGAGCCACTCTCCGTGGAGTTTGCCCTGATTATAGTATTCTTTAAGCTTGAGCTGTCCGTCATCGTAGCGCAAGGCGCAAACCTGACAAGTTGCGAGTCGGACCCTGGAATCGGTTCAACACGCTCTGCAGAAGAGAGATAATCATGTTTCGGCACTTTGCCGCTAACACGCTGAGATTACGCGTTCTTAACAAGGATCGGCCGCCCCCCGGACGGTCCCGATATCGAGTCTGTCACACCCGATCGTTGACCCGTTTTCGCAAAACAGCGGCTTGAATGGCTATTTTGCACCTGAGCGCGGAGATAGGTTTCACTACTATTAACCTGCCGGCAAGGGTATTCGAACGACCAGCCTAAGGCAGGGTGAGCGGATGCCCCGACATTTTGTCCGTGGCGACAACCGCAGCCAGCAAAATAAGCACTGAGTGAGCGGGAACCGGACCCGAAACTCCCGTTAGCGCGCGGCCGACCCTGCGATGGAGCGCCTGCTTCACCAGGGGATCGATGTTAGCGGCTATCCATGTCACAGGAATGGTATTTGGCTCCGATTCTAACGAAGTCAATTCAGGCGCATCTGCGTGTCCGCCCAGTGAGACCAGCAGGTCGTT
>SKLB01000189.1 GCA_007123465.1 Spirochaetales bacterium | reverse complement strand
GCCGCGCTGCTTCACCTTGCGTTTTGAACGAGTTCACCAGCACAAG
This sequence comes from Spirochaetales bacterium, assembly GCA_007123465.1. Classification (GTDB taxonomy): domain Bacteria; phylum Spirochaetota; class Spirochaetia; order DSM-27196; family PWMO01; genus PWMO01. Next base: position 3,259 of record SKLB01000189.1, on the reverse strand, counting down.
CCAGAGTGGCACACCGACGAGCAGAAGCGCAATAATACCGAGAATGGCTATGCGGAGCGGCTCCCGCCACACTTCGGGCCGAACACAAAGCGCCTCAAGGGCGAGCTGAGCGACTTCTACCGCTATCGTGTCGGCGAGTATCGGTTGTTCTACACGATCGACGAACAGGAGGTGATTGTGGTGGTGGTGGTAGATCTCCGCAGGCGCCAAAATTGCTACCGCAAGTCTGACCAACGTGCCGTTGGGTCACACCATGACGACGGCCGGATGCCGAAAAGCTTACAGATCGTTGTCTCGTTGCTCGAGTAGAAACGAGCGCAGAAGACGCTCTGAACGAGTGACGTGCAGGATGAACACGGTGTTTTCCTCAGCTCGATAGAAGAGCCTGCACGGTGGGACAATGACTTCACGGTATGGAGTCGCAGGTAGCTCATCTGGTCGTCTACCGGACTGCGGATAGCGCTTGAGGCGTTCAACCGCTGAGAAGACCTTGCGAACGTAGCGAGATGCCGCAGGCGGGTTGTCCAGTGCTATGTACTCGGCAATCTCCTCCAGATCGAGCAGGGCCGGTTGCGACCAGATCAGTCGAGCCACTTGCCCATCTTCTTCTTCGCTTCTTCCTCAGAATACGTCCGTCCTTCCAGTACTGCGCGCTCTCCGCGAACGATGCCTTCCAGGACTCGCAGTTTGTTCTGCATGAACTCGAAGGAATCTACGTCCACCAGATACGCCGACGGCTTGCCATGTTCAGTGATCAGCACAGATTCACCCGAATCGCGCAGGTCAGACAAGATGCGGGCCGCCTGTCGCTTGAGATTCGTGACGAGTTCGGTCTCCATGTCATAGTGATACTTTAGTGATACATTTCTGTCAAGCGCAGCGTCGGCCGACGGAATCCATGACCGAAAGGGGCGAGATTCCGTGATCCCCCTTTGCTGCTGCCTGTGGTATGCTGCTGCCATCAGGGCAAACGCTCAATTCACACTTGGTCATTGAGGAGCAGCGACAATGGGTAACGCACGCAGGTACAGCCGGGCAACAACCGTAAGAGGCGTTGGAGCGCTCATGATCCTCGCCGGTGCGGCGTGGTTCTACCACGGGGCCAGCACCGGCCAGCTGCCCAGTCTGGCGCTGGGCGCGGCGGCGATTGGAGCAGGCGCGTTTGTCTTCCGCCGCGGCAACCGCGCGATACAGAACGCCATCCGGCAGATGGATGAACAGCGGCTTTCCCCGGGGGCGAGCGATGCAGAGCGGGCGGATGCCTGGCGATCGGGTCTGCCGCAACTGCCGCAGCAGATAGGCTTACAGGGCAAGACGCGCTACCGCGTGCGCCTCGGACCGACCCTGGCCAGCGCCCGTGGTGAGGCCGACGGGCACACCACCGTGGAAGTGCAGGTTCTGGCCGACAAAAGGTTTGCGATGTGGGCCCGGCTCTGTGCGGTACTCGGCGGGGACCAGCGCCGCATGCGCCAGCGCGGACTGCTGAATCTGCGCCATACGCAGGAGTTCTGGATTGCGGAACGTCCGGTCTACGCGGTCATAGAGGCAGAAGAGGCCGCACAGAGCGGGGGCCGCCGGTAAACCTCTGGTGCCGAAATTGTTTTTTTTGCTGGCTGCTGTTTGAAAGGCGCCGCAGCTCACTCCCCGGCCGGCAGCCGGGGAGCAAAGCCTGCGGTTACTATGCCGCGGGCGTCAGCCCTTTTTCCACTTGGAGAGATCGATTTCTTTCTCGGACTTGGCTACCAGCGAGGTTCCAACCAGGTCGCCGGTGACGTTGAGCCCGGTTCGGCCCATGTCCAGCAGCGCGTCGATTCCGAGAATCATCGCGTAGGCCAGCGCTACCGGAGTCCCTTCCTGCACCGGCAGGCCGACCGAATCGAGAACCAGCAGCAGCATGATTGCGCCGGCTCCGGGTACCCCGGCGGTCCCGATTGACGCCAGTACCGCGGTGATGATGATGGTCAACTGCTGAGGCAGTGCCAGCGGCATCCCGATCGCAAACGCGATGAACAGCGCACAGACACCCTGATAGATTGCGGTGCCGTCCATGTTGATGGTTGCACCCAGCGGCAGGGTAAATCCGTAAACCGTCCGGTTGATGCCCAGATTCTCCTCTGCGTTGCGCATGGTAACCGGCAGCGTTCCGCCACTCGAACGCGATACAAAAGCGGTGATCATCGCTTCCCGCGCCCCGGCAATGAAGCGGGTGAAGCTCAGCTTGTTGATTGCCAGCAGACCACCGTAGACCCCGAACAGGTGCAGCGCAATTCCAATGTAGACCGCAAGCGTTACCATTCCCAACGGGCCAAATGCCTGCGCCCCCTGTGTTCCAAACACAACCGCAATCAAGGCAAACACACCGATTGGCGCGTACTGCAGTATCCAGCGGACCACAATGTACATGATCTCCGCGGCCGCGTCAAAAATCTGGAACAACGTGTTGCCTGCAGCCTTGATGCGTTCATCGTTGGAGATCTGCAGGTAAGACAGCGCGATTCCGAACACGATCGCAAAGAAGATGATCGGCAGCACCTGTCCTGCGGCAATTGCAGCAAACGGATTGGTCGGCACGATGTTTAACAGGGTGTCGATCACCGCCGGAGGCGTAACCTCCCGTGCCTGCCCGGTAACCCCGGCCAGGTCCATGCCGGCGCCGGGCCGGATTATGTTGGCTACCAGGAGGCCGATTGCCACCGCGAACGCCGATGTCAACAGATAGAACGCCACGATCTTGATGCCGATCTTTCCCAGCCTTGCCGGGCTGATGCTGGCCGCGCCAACCACCAGGGTAGCGATGATCAGAGGCACCACGATCATCTGCAGCAACCTGATGAACAGCGTTCCCAACGGACGGATCACATCGATCCCCGGGCCTACGATCAGGCCGACTATTGCGCCGGCTACCAGGCCAATGAGAATTCTTACGAGCAGGTTCGACTTGAAATACCAGTCGAGCGCTCCCTTCTTGCCCATTTCCGCCATACTCTCCTCCTCCTCAAACGTTATTATACGGGTCCGGGAAAAGCCGGCCGAGCTTGTCGGCTCCTTTCAGTCCGTGACCAGTAATTACAACCACTGCCTCCTCGCGGTCAGCACGGTCAAGCCGCAGCCACGCGGCAACGGCTGCGGCGCTGGTGGCTTCGGCAAACACGCCGCGCTCAAACAGCAGCCGAGTTGCGGCGAGGATTTCCTGGTCATCGACCACGATAGTCCGCCCGCCGCTGTCGCGCAGCGCGGCCAGAACCGCCCGGGCCCGCGG
>SKLB01000156.1 GCA_007123465.1 Spirochaetales bacterium | reverse complement strand
AGACCGACCTGATGGATCCCAACTTCTTCCGCACGGTGGTGCTGATAACCGACCACAATGAGCAGGGCGCTTTCGGCCTGGTTGTGAACCGCAAGTCAACCGCAATGCTCTACGACGTCCTTCCGGGCTTCTCGGACCAGGACGCCGGCGCAATACCGATCTACGTCGGTGGTCCGGTGCAACAGGAGTATCTCTTTGTTCTGCACTCGGGGCTGCCGCAGGATACGCAGAACGAGAACGCCGAACAGCCCGCGCCGGGGGTGATCTTTGAGCCCGCCACCGAGCCGCTGGTTAGCTACCTGCAGCAGCAATGGCCGTCGATTCCGGCGCACGACCGTCCGCGGCTGCACCTGTTTGCCGGATACTCCGGATGGGGTCCGGAGCAGCTGGAAGAAGAGATCCGTCACGGGGCGTGGTACCTCCACAAGGCTACCGCCGATATCGTCTTTCACGCCGAACCCGAGCAGGGCTGGAAAGAAGCACTCAGCCGTAAAGGCGAGATATACCGCATTATCGCTGAAACCGGCTACCGTCCGTCGACAAACTGACACGGCTGTGGTAGGCTGTCTTGATTCTCAAAATCGTCCAAAAGAAAAAGTAGCCAAACCAAGTACGCTCACAGCGTCGAGGAGTGCAGATGAGAATCTCTACCAAACTCAATGCAATTGTATCACTGGTGATACTCGGTTTTGTAATCATTTTGTCGGTCACGGTGTACGCGGCGCGCACCGTGCAGACTATCCATAACCTGGAACTGGAAATAACCAGGCTTTCGCAGTCTACCTATCGACTCTCGCTGGAGGCGAGAAACCTGCTGGTTTCCAACAACCGCATGGCCAGCTCATATGAGTCGTGGCAAAGCGCCGATGCAGACATACAACGGTCAATGCAGGCCATCTCCGGCCATCCCGGTCTGCGCATGCTGAGCCGACAGGCGCGCGATTCCGTCAGCGAAATGGTGGATTTCTGGAGAATCAGCAGATTCCGCATCGACCGCCTGGAGGACGCCATCCTAAACGTCCAGGCGGTGGAGCAGATTCCCGACGCGGCCAAGCGCGGCATCATACCCACTACCCAGTACGCAACGACTCACGGAGCACCAGACAGCGCGCTGCAGGAATTAACCCGCGCGCACAGCTTGCTGCTGGCTATGGACGAGAGCCTGATGACTGTACTGATCCAGCGCTCCGAGCAGGAGGCTGAATCAATAGCCGCCGAAGTCGCAGCGCTGCAGCGGCGCGTGTTCGCCGCGGTTGCTGCCGCTGCGGTAGTGGTCCTGGTATTGGCCTTTGTGCTTGCGCTGCGGTTTACCCGCAGTCTGGGCCGTAGAATCGGCGCCATCGAGCGTGTCATGGGGCAGGTAGCCGAGCGCGATATTACGGTGCGCATGGCCGACAGCGGCAAAGACGAAATCGGCAGCCTCGGACAACATATAAACGGTGTCCTTACAACTCTGGCGCTGTTCTTCAGCAGTGCCGATGCGGCCATCCGGCAGATGAACGAACTCAAGGACACAATGGCCTCCAGTTCCAATGAATCTGCCGCGGCGCTCAACCAGATTACCAAGAATATCGAGTCAATCAAGGAGCAATTCGAGACGCTGGACCGCAACATCGCCGGCTCCAGCGACGCAATTCAGTCGATCGATAACCAGATGAACAACCTGAGCGGCAGCATCGAACAGCAGGCCGGTTCGGTTACCCAGTCTTCGGCGGCTATCGAGCAGATGAACGCCTCAATTCAGAGCGTAGCGCGCGTGGCCACCGAGCGCAAAGAACGCGCCGAGAACCTGCGCACCGTGGTACAGGACGGTGGCGAACAGATCGGCGCAACCAACGAGGTTGTGCGTGCGGTCACCAGCGAGATAGACGATATCCTGCAGGTGATTGAAGTCATCAACTCGATCTCGAGCCAGACCAACCTGCTCTCAATGAACGCCGCTATCGAAAGTGCCCACGCCGGTGAGGCCGGCCGCGGTTTTGCCGTAGTTGCCGAAGAGATCCGCAAGCTGTCCGAGTCTACCGCCGAGAACGCCACGCGAATCGGCAGCTCACTGCAGTCGATCACCGACCAGATCCGCGAGGCGCTGCTGTCCAGCGACCAGAGCTACCAGTCCTACGAGAACATCGCGCGCGACGTGGAGGACTTTGTGCAGGCAATGAGCGAGATCGCGGCCAGCATGCAGGAGCTTTCCAGCGCCAGCGGCGAAGTGCTGGTCAGCTCGGCGGACGTGCAGCGCGTCACCAGCGAAATCCGCGACGGTGCGCAGGTGATGAGCCAGCGCTCAAACGAAATAAGCAGCGCCATGAACGGTATCCGCGATATTTCGTCGCACGTGGTTCAGGGTATCAACGAGATTGACAGCGGTGCGCGCGAGATCCTGGATTCCATGGTTGCAGTCAGCGACGCCACAACCGAGAGCAAGCGGCGCATGGAAGAACTGGCGGAGCTGATAGCAACGTTCCGTATCGAGCGCCGGCAGGCCGAAGAAGCGGCACAGGCCGCAGCGGACAGCAACGCTGCGGCAACAACCGGGGTGACTCTGGCGCAAGCTACCGCTGAACCGTTCACAACGCCGGGGACACAGTCACAGCCGCCGACGCCGGACGGTCAGACGTTGTAGGTTCCCGCCGAAACGTTGCCGCCGCTGCCGGTCCAGTTGGTGTGGAAGAACTCGCCGCGCGGTTTATCAACGCGCTCGTAGGTGTGCGCGCCAAAGTAATCGCGCTGTGCCTGGATCATATTGGCCGGCAGCCGCTCGGTGCGGTAACCGTCGTAGAACGCCAGTGCGGTTGCAAACGCCGGCACCGGGATACCGAGCAGCGCGGCTTCGGCCACTACCCTGCGCCACGAGTCCTGGCACGTATCGATGAGGCCGTGAAAGAAATCATCCAGTATCAGGCTGTCGAGTTCTGCATTCTTGTCAAACGCACGCTTGATGTCACCGAGAAACGCACTGCGGATGATGCAACCGCCGCGCCACATATTGGCAACACCACCCATGTTGATCTTCCAGTTGTAGCTCGCAGCCGCTTCGGCAATCTGCATGAATCCCTGGGTGTAGGAGATGATCTTGCTTGCCAGCAGCGCCTTGCGGATGTCCTCTACAAACGCGGCCTTATCGCCGCTGAAGCTGCGTGCGGGCCCCGAGAGCAGCTGCGCGGCGCGCACCCTCTCCTGCTTGCGCGATGACAGCGCGCGCGCAAAGACCGCCTCGACAATCAGGGTAACCGGTACCCCCAGCTCCAGCGCGTTGATTCCGGTCCACTTGCCGGTGCCTTTCTGGCCGGCCGCGTCCAGAATCTT
>SKLB01000371.1 GCA_007123465.1 Spirochaetales bacterium | reverse complement strand
TGTCGGACCAGTGGTTTGTGCGCATGAAGCCGCTGGCCGAGAAAGCTCTGGGAGCGTGGCGCCGCGGTGAAGTCAGGTTCTACCCGCAGCGCTGGGAAAACACCTACACCAACTGGTTGGAAAACATCCGCGACTGGTGCATCTCGCGTCAGCTCTGGTGGGGCCACCGGATTCCCGTCTGGTACGACGAGGACAGCGGCGAGATGATAGTCTCGCGTAGCGATCCCACCGCGGACCCGGCCAATGCCGACCGTAACCTGCGCCAGGATGAAGATGTGCTGGATACCTGGTTCTCGTCGTGGCTATGGCCGTTCTCGACCCTCGGCTGGCCCGAACAGACCACCGATCTCAAGACGTTCTATCCGACTACCACTCTGGTGACCGCCTATGATATAATATTTTTCTGGGTAGCCAGGATGATTATGGCCGGCATGGAGTTCATGGAAGAGGCCCCGTTTCGTGACATCTACATCACCGGGCTGATTCGCGATAAGCAGGGCCGCAAAATGTCGAAGTCGCTGGGCAACGGCATGGATCCGCTGGACATCGTCAACCGTTTTGGTGCCGACGCGCTGAAGTTCACGCTTTCGTTCCTGGCCGCCAAGGGGCAGGACATTCTGCTGGATGAGGACGACTTTCACTTCGGCAGCAAGTTTGCCAACAAGATCTGGAACGCCTCACGTTACCTGCTGATGAATCTGGAAGGGCGCACGCTGCTGCCGCGTGACCAGATCGAGCTCACCGCGGTTGATCGCTGGATCCTGCACCGGCTCAACTACGCGGTTGCCGACGTGCGTCGTGCGATGCAGGCGTATCGCTTCAATGACGCCAGCAGCGCCGGCTACGAGTTCTTCTGGAACGACTTCTGCGACTGGTACATCGAGGCGTCAAAGATCTCGCTCTACAGCGAGGATGAGGCCGAGAAAGATCGAGCTATCAGTCTGCTGCTCTACATTCTGGAGGAGAGTCTGCGCCTGCTGCACCCGTTTGTTTCCTTCATAACCGAAGAGATCTATCAGAAACTTCCCGAGTTTGCAGAAGCGCGCGCCGAGAGCGTTATTGTGGCCGAGTTCCCCCGCGAGCGCTCGGATCGCGAAGCGCCCGAGGTTGCACGCGACTTTGCCGCGCTGCAGGAGCTGGTACGCGCGGTGCGCACTCTGCGCAGCGAGTTCACCATCCCGCCGGCCAAGTTGATCAGTTTCCACGTGCGCAGTGAGCCCGGCTTTGCTTCGACCGCGTTTCTGGAACAGCAGTGCGCTCTGATCTCGCTTCTGACAACCGCAGAGCGCGTGACCTACTCCGAGAGCGCTCCGGCTAGCGGTGGCAGCATTGCCGTGGTGGGTACCGGCTTCGAAGTCTACGTGTTCATCCGCGACGCCATCGATGTGGACGCCGAAATCGGCCGGCTGCTGAAGAGCATCGAGAAATCGCAGCAGGCGCTGCAGGGCAGCGAGAAGAAACTGGCAAATCCCGGTTTTCTGGAGAAGGCCGGCGATGAAATAGTGCAGAAGGAACGGCAGAAGCGCGACGAGCTGTTGCGTAAGATCAACAAGATGCAGGGGTACATGGTCGAGCTCAAGGGATAGGAGCGCGGCTGTACAACGAGTGAACGGCGAGCAGAAAAGGAGAGAGCGTATGCACGGCAAGAAGCGGATGTTGTTTCTGGTAGTGGTGCTGGTAGCGGTCCTTGTGGGCTGTGGCAGCCTTGACGGTGTGGTGTCCGACGCGTTTGGCGCTGCGCTTGAGCGCCCGACCGAAGAGTTTCTGGGCCAGATGATGGCCGGCTGGACTGACGCCATGGCGTTCCAGATGGCCTACCTGCAGGTGTTTCTGCTCGGCGGCTATGGCGCCGGACTGGAGCAGTTTGCCGAGGGAGAAGGCGTAACCTGGGAAGTGGTGTCCAGTGATGAACGCGACAGCTCAACCTTCATTGCCGAGCGGGCGCTGCTGCGCAATAATGCCGACGGCACATCGTGGTGGTATCTGGCCTACCGAACCGAGGACAACGGCGATGAAGTCGAGATGGAGTACGAGGCGCGCCTGGATCAGGAGTATCATGCACTTGAGATCTATTTCCGTGATCCCGAAACCGGAGAGATTCGCCACCAGGTGCTCGACCAGCCCGAGGCTGCAACCGACGATGATGAGGACTGGGACGATATCGAGTACGAAGACGATCACGTCGTGTGGGACGAGGAACTCGGTGAACTGCGCCGTGAGCGTGTTCGTGTGACCGTTGGCGCGGGCACCTTTGATACCGAACTGCTGGTGTACGACTTTACCGATGAAGAGACCGGTGAACGGGGCGAGTACCGCTGGTGGACCACCAGCGAGGTCCCCGGTGAGCTGGTGCTCTACGAATGGGAAGGCGTCACCGAAACCGGTCTGGTGCGCGGTGAACTGATGCAGGTGCGGCGCGACTACCGTACCCGTTTCGGCGCCTACTGAGGTTCAGACGCGGATTCTGACATCCTCCACGCGGTAGCGTTTCTCGCAGTACGTGCAGGATACGCTCACACTGCCGTCGGGGCCGGGCGACTGGGCCCCGGCGCTGAAGCGCGTGAGAACCGGCTCGCTATTGGTGACGCAGTTCGGGTTGGGACAGACTATCAGTTCAAGGATCTCGGACGGGATAGTCACCGCAATCTTCTCGGTAATCTCGAATTCGCGGATGATCGAGATAGAGGCCTGCGGCGCGATCAACGCGATGCTGTTGGCTTCCGCTACCGATAGCTCGTGATCTTCGATCTTGATCAGGTCCTTGCGGCCGAACTTGCGGCTGCTGAGGTTGACCCCCACCAGCAGCGGCGCGCCGTGAATCTTGAGAATTTCCGTTACCTGCCACGACTTACCGGCCGGAATATGGTCAATAACCGTGCCGTTGCGGATGGCGTCTACTTTCATCTCTTTCATTCGGCTGCCTCCAGCAGGGTGGCCAGCAGGGCCTGGCGCACCGGAACGCCGTTGTGCGCCTGTTGGAAATAGTAGGCGTGCCTGGTTGTATCAACCTCTGCGGCAATCTCATTGACTCGCGGCAGCGGATGCATCACGCGCATGCTCTCTCTGGCGCCAGCCAGGGTGGCACGGTTGACCACGTAACAGCCTTTGACTTTTTCATATTCCTCTGGATCGGCAAAGCGCTCGCGCTGGATGCGGGTGACGTACATCACGTCGAGCTCGGAGGCCAGCCCTTCGAGCGATGTCAATTGGCGGTAACTCACTCCGGCGGCCTGCAGGTCTTCCAGGATGTAGTACGGCATGCCCAGATGCTCGGGGGAGACAAAGCTGAACGTCGGACGGAAGCGCGCCAGCGCCTGGACCAG
>SKLB01000065.1 GCA_007123465.1 Spirochaetales bacterium | reverse complement strand
TCTTCTGTGGCAGGCGGCAGTGCAATACCTAGGGCCTCGAGCTGCGCTGCCAATTGCGCTTCGCTCGCCCGGCAATCGCGCAGCTTGTGCGACACTCTTTCGCAGTCACGCTGCAGCTGCTTCAGGTCGGCCATCGCGCGTTCCAGCCTGGACCGCAGCGTTGTCGCCTGCGCTTCGGCCTTGTCCGCCGCGGTTGACAGTTGGGCAAGCGCGCTATCGGCTTCGGCTGTTTCGCTGATCCGGTGGTCGGTGGCGCCGCACAGCGGGCACGGCCGGCCTGGTACCAGCTCATTGCGATAGACAGCCAGGTCGGCGACCATTCTGGCATCGCGCAGGCGCTGCTTGATGTCTCTGAGCGTCTCCTCTGCGCTGTCGCGCTCGCGGCGGATCGTCTCAACGGCTCGTTCAGCGCGCAGCGGCAGCTGCGCCAACAATGCCTCGTTGTGACCGTACTCTTGCAGCGGTTGGTCGCAGAGATCCTGCGCGCGTTGGTGCGCCGTCTGCCATTGCTCGGTAAGCGCCGCTCGTGCTGCGCGAACCTCGGTCAGCGCTGTTACCAGCTCGCCGTACCGATCAGCAATTGCTGCATCCCGCTGGTGTTCTTCGAGCCACGCCTGTTCGGCAGCCAGCGCGCCTCGGGCAACTTCGAGCATGCGGCGTGCCTCGTTGGTTTGCTCCCGGGTGCGCTGCAGCGCGGAAGACAGGCCGCGGTGCAGGAACTCGGTGGCGTGGTTCAACTGCTGCCGGGCGCGCTGCTCTTCTTCTTGATCGGAGTTGAGCTGCTCACACAGGTTGCTCCACTCGCGTTCGGCGGCCTCCAGTCGGGCAAGTGGATCGAGATAGGGGTGCAGCCGGCGGTGGCGTTCCAGCCGCGAGAGTTCCTCGGCGCGGCGGGCGCGCTCGGCTTCTACGTTGGCCTGTTGCGCTTCCCACGCGGTACGCCGCTGGATGACTTCCTGAAGCCGTACGACGCGAGCCCGCATATCGCCGGCGGTCTGGAGCTCCTGTTTTACCGAGCGATGCGCTGCGTTGAGCGCTTCGATCTGAAGCTCTGTTTCGCTTCTGGCTTCTTCATCGAGCACTTCCAGTTGCTGCAGCGACTGCTGTTGCTGTTGCAGCGCCATCTTGCGCTCGCGCAGCTGTTGATGAACCAGCCTTCCGAGATCGGAGTAGATTGCGGTTCCGGTGAGACTTTCAAGCAGCCCGGCACGCTCAGCCGGTCTGGCCTTCAGGAATCGCGCAAATTCGCCCTGCGCCAGTAACACGCTGCGCAGAAAACGGTCATAATCGAGTCCGATCAGCTCTTCGATCTTCTGCTCGCACTCCTGGATCTTCTGCGTCAGCGGGACGCCCTCGGCGTTGTAGACGTAGCGCTGCGGCGGTTGGAGCGCGCCGTCGGGTTTGCCGCGTGCACGGCGTAACTGCCACGTTGCGCGAAACACTCCAGCGCTAACGGAAAACTCCACTTCGGCGCTGCACTCGCCGCAGTGGCGACTCATCACGTCTTCGGGGCTGGGGCGGTTGCCGTAGCGCGCCGCTCTACCGTAGAGCGCCAGTGTAACAGCGTCGAGTACAGTGGATTTACCGGCGCCGGTGGCGCCGGTGATGGCAAACAGCCCGGCTCCGGCCAGCGGTTGGCGGGCCAGCTCGATAACGTGGCTGCCACGTAGAGAGTTCAGATTTGTCAGAGCAATGCGCAGCACTCTCATGGATCCAGCGCGTCCTGCGCCTGCTGTTGCAGTTCCAGCAGCTCGGCGAAGGCGGCGCGCAGCTGGTCCACCTCGTGAGGTTGCAGGTCACTGCGGCGATCGAGCAGCTGCTGGAAAACGCTCGCGGGGTCATCGATGAGTGCCTCGATCGCCTCGTCCTCACTCAAGGGCACCGCGGCGGTCGGGGTTTCGCTGATTGAACGCTCGCGCACCACGCGCAGCACCTCGTAGCTGCGCTCGGCGGTCAGCTGCAGAACCTGTTCGTTGAGATCAGCGGCGTCTGCAGCACCGCTGACCGTCACTTCGAGCCAGGCCGGCAGCGCCGCGCTGCCGGGATCGAAACGCTCGATCGCTGTCTTGAGTTCGTGTGCTGTCGTACGCAGCTGATGCAGCGCGCGAAACTGCGGAACAGCTACAGTGTGGCACTCGATTCTCCGTCCGGTCACGTCGAGCAACCGGACCTGCTTCTCATCGCGGGCCTCGCTGAAGCTGAGCGCTATTGGGGATCCCGCGTAACAGACGTTCCCGGCGCGGCCGAAACTCTGCGGACGATGCAGATGTCCCAGCGCCACGTAGTCAAATAGATCGGCAAAGATCTCCGGCGTAACGGCTCCCAGTCCGCCTATATGGATGTCGCGTTCGCTGTCGGACGGGGTAGCTCCAAGCACCGTCAGGTGTCCGGTTGCGATGGTCGGGCAGGCGCTGCGAAGCTGTGACGCTGCCGCAGCGGTCTGGCGGTAGATCCGCTCCAAACCACTGACAAGCTGGGTGCGGATTTCGGCCGGCGACTCTCCGGGACTGCCGAGACGCAGGTCGCGCTCGCGCAGAAACGGGACCATCGCGATCGCAACCCTGGGGTCCTCCTGATGCGGCAGCAGCAGGATACGGGCCGCAGGATGGCTTTGCAGGTAGCCGCATACGTGAACGTTGAGCGCGCGCAGCGCCTGCCGCGGAGCCTCCAGCTGCGCTGCCGAATCGTGGTTGCCTGCGATCAGCGCTACCGCGCAGTGCTGTTGCTGCGCCAGCGTAGCGATGAAGTCGTAATAGCGCTGTAAGGCGCTGTTAGAGGGGTTTGCCGTATCGAAGACGTCTCCGCTGATCAGGATCGCGTCCACTGCTTGATCCTGCACCAGCTGCAGCAGCCAGCGCAGAAAGAGCTCGTGCTCGTCGTCGCGCGTTCGGTCGTTCAGCTGTTTGCCCAGATGCCAGTCGGCGCTGTGCACAATCCGGTAGCTGTCGGGGCGCTTGGGCGGTATAGACTCCGGCGTGACCATTGGACCCCATTATTGCATATTTGCGCACAACGCATACAGGGATTATAATAGTGAGCATGTCAGCTTCAACACGCGATACTTCAGCGGGATCCGCTGCAGCTGGAAAGGTTGTTGTCGTCGTTGCGGTTGTGGTTCCGCTGCTTCCCGCTGCAGCCTGGCTGCGCGAGGCCGTGCAGATGTACACCATGGGGCTGGATGCCGCCTTTCTGGGGCTCTATCTACCGGCGCGATTGCTGGCGCTGGTTGGCCTGGTCCTGATGTTCTATCAGTTTGTGCTGGCGTCGCGCGTCGGTCTGCTGCAGCGCTGGTTCAAGCGCGCGTCGCTGCTGAAAACCCACCGTA
>SKLB01000278.1 GCA_007123465.1 Spirochaetales bacterium | reverse complement strand
GCGTCAATGGTATCGTTCAGTAACGGGGTGCCCGACCGCGCCGGCTACCGCCGCTACCATATCCGCAGTCTCGAAGGTGCAATCGATGACTACGAGGCGATGCGCGAGGTCATAGCCCGGCGTTACCAGCGCGTGCTCAATGAGAAGCTGCCGCGCCCCGATTTGATCCTGATTGACGGGGGCAAAGGTCAGCTCAGCGCGGCGCGCGAAGTGCTCGAGGGACTCGGCCTCGATACGCTGCCCATGGTAGGACTGGCCAAGCGGCTCGAAGAGATCTTTGTCCCGCGGGAACCGCAGGCCCTGACGCTGCCCGAGGGCTCAGCACCGCTGCGCCTGCTGCAATACGTGCGCGACGAGGCGCACCGCTTTGCCACCACGTTTCGCGCCGGACTCCAGTCGAAGGACCTTTCGTTATCGATGCTGCAGCAGGTCGCCGGCATCGGGCCGACGCGCAGTCGCCGCATTCTGCAGGCGTTTGGTTCGCTTGAGACTCTGGCCGAAACCCCGGTCGACGTGATCGCCAAAACGTGCGCCATCAAGGTGGAGCTCGCCGAGGCAGTCCACGAGCTGCTGCGCCGCCGCCCCTCGCTACAGCTCGATCAGCCGCAGGACAGCGGGCTTGCGGTAGCTGAAGCGGTAGCCGAACCCGATCAGGATCCGTAGATCACGCTGTGCGGCAGGTGTTCTGCACCGGCACGTACAATCGTACTGTAAATGAATTGCTGCAGTAGCCCGCGCTGCTGGCCTGCGGCCGCCGAGCGGAACAGCGCCTCGTACTCTACCGCGCGCATCACGATGTTCTCGAGCGCCTGCCGCTTGTAGCGCTTGATTCCCGCGCTGTAGGTATGCTGGTTGCGTTTACTGCGGATCCCCAGCTTGCCGAACGCCTCGGCACTGTCGTAGTGATCGTCCAGCAAGACGCGAACCGCCAGCAGACGGCGAAACTGCCATACCAGCGATGCCAGAATTCCACCCGGCGTCTGGTCACTGGAGAGCAACAGCATCTGCAGGATTTCCAGCGCAGACTCCAGCGAGCCAGCGCACACCTCATCAAAGAGCGAGAAGACGTTCTCTTCCTTGCTGTGGTACAGAAACTCTTCGATTTCCGTGCTGCTGACCGTGCCTCCCTTGCCGACAAATCCGCACAGCCGATCGGCAGCAATACGCAACTCCTGCGTGTTGTTCTCCACCATGTCGAGAAACAGCTCGATAGCATCGGCATCGATCGCCACGTTGCGCTTGCGGAAGTAGTTGGCAACCCAGCCCTGCTTCTGATTCTCGAACATTTCCCAGAAGATCTTGCGCGAATCCGAGGCAACCGCCCTGGCCCACGCCGCGTCGATACGCGGAGCGCCGGCGGTCAGGATCAGCGTGGCATCGGCAGAAGGCCGCTTGATATATTCGGTCAGCGCCTCGCTGTCATCCTTCTTCTTGATTTCATCCGCGGCGTGCACAATTGCAATCACATGCGCGTGAAACAGCGAGCCGTTGCGCAGCACCGCCACTACGTCGCGCATTGAGCACTCGGAACTGTAGAAGGTGTGAACCTCGGGCTTGTCGCCGCTGCGCTTCTGCGCGATCTCGACAATACGCGCCATGTAGGCGCTCTTCTCACCCTCTTCGGGGCCCAGCAGCAGGTGGACGTGCGCCTCAGGCATAACTGCGGATCAGGTGCGTGAGTTTACCGAGAATCCGCACATCCTGGGTGTAGATCGGCGGGAATTCCGGGTTCTCGGCCTGCAGCTTGACGCGGTTCTTCTCCTTGAAGAAGCGCTTGAGCGTTACCGCCTCATCCACCATTGCCACCACGATGTCACCGTTATCGGCAACGTTCTGGTGTACGAAAACCGCGATGTCACCGTCGTGGATACCGGCGTCGCGCATGCTGTCTCCGCGAACGTTCAGCGCAAAGTTCCTACCGCCGCGGATGTACTCGCGCGGCAGGCGGATAGTACCGTCGTAGTTCTCTTCGGCAAACAGCGGCCGACCGGCGGCAACATTGCCGAGAATCGGCACCTCGGCAGAGGCCGTCTTTTCGTCTTCCAGATCCTCGAGAACCTCGATCGTGCGCGACCGATGCGTGTTGAGCCGGATGAAGCCCTTGCGCTCGAGTGCCTTGATGTGGTCGTAGGCTCCCTTGACCGAAATCGAAAAGTTGCCGGATATCTCGCGGATGGTTGGCGGAAACTTGTGCGCTACGATGTAGCCCTTGATGTAATCGAGAATCTCGCGCTGCCGGCGTGTGATCGACTTCATTTTTCGATCTTTATCCCGAATTTGCGGATCTTGCCGTGCAGGTTGCTGGGATACACCCCCAACGCCTCCGCGGTACGAGAGATGTTATTGCCGTGCTCCTGCAGCTTCTGCATAATATAGCGCTTCTCGAACGAATCCCTGGCCTCGTTCAGCCCCATCTCGCCGTACTCGTGCATGTCGTCCACGCGGCGCCGCGGCGTCGGCTCGCCGAGGAAGAACCGGATCAGCTCGGCGGTCAAGACTTCTTCGTCGGTCATTATATTAACCCGTTCGATGAAGTTTTTCAATTCTCTTACGTTGCCCGGCCAATCGTATTCCTGCAGCAGCTGCATCGCCTCGGCGTCCACCGTTTTCAGCGCGGCTTCGGGAGACGGGCGAAACTTCTTCATGAAGAAATCGATCAGGATCGGCAGATCGCCTCTGCGTTCGCGCAGCGGCGGCACGTGAATCGGGATGACGTTGAGACGAAAGAAGAGATCTTCGCGGAACCGACCTTCGGCGATCTCGTGTTGAATATCCTTGTTGGTTGCCGCTATCAGGCGCACGTCAACGCTCAACGACTGCTCGCCGCCGACGCGCTCGAACTTCATCTCCTGAATTGCGCGCAGCACCTTAGCCTGTGCCGAGAGCGACATGTCGGCAACTTCGTCCAGAAAAAGCGTCCCGCGGTCGGCCATCTCGAACTTGCCGCGGCGGCGTCCAACCGCGCTGGTAAAGGCGCCTTTTTCGTGCCCGAAAAGCTCACTCTCTATCAAGGTATCCGGGATAGCGGCACAGTTGACCTCCACAAACGGTTCGCCGGCGCGCCGGCTGCGCCGGTGGATCTCGCGTGCAACCAGTTCCTTGCCGGTACCGTTCTCACCGCTGATCAGAATCCGCGAGTCGCTGGCGGCGCTCTGCTGAATGATGCCGCGCACACGGCGCATACCCTCAGATTCTCCGAGGATCTCATCGTCATCGAGAAACGTGCTGCGCAGCCGCCGGTTCTCTTTTTTCAGCTGCTCCATCTCCAGTGCGTTGCGCACCAGCGTAACCACGCGTTCGAGACTGAGCGGCTTCTCCATAAAATC
>SKLB01000325.1 GCA_007123465.1 Spirochaetales bacterium | reverse complement strand
GCGACATGGACTACTCGTTGTTGTCTGCTGGATCACAGCATACCGACGAAAAGAATCGTATCGGCAAACGGGCGGCTGCGCTTATCTCGTCGGACGACACCATTATAATAGATACCGGTTCCACCACGGAGTGCCTGGCGCGTTCGATTCCCAGCACGCTCCCAATTACCGTGATGTGCTATAACCTCAATATTCTGATACACGTTTCAAAGCTGAAGAATGCGGATATCGTCTTTGCCGGGGGGTATTATCATCCGGAGACGATGCTGTTTGAGAGTGCCGAGGGAATTGAGTTGATCAAGCGCAATCGGGCCAACAAAGCATTTGTAGCGGCGGCGGGTATCCACCCTCAGCTTGGTGTGACCTCTCTGACCCATGAGGGACGTACCAAGCGGGCAATCATGACTACAGCTGAGAAGCGCATTCTGATCGCAGATTCGTCTAAGTTCGGTCGGGTGTTTCAAGCTTTCTTTGCCGAGCTCTCAGATTTTGACGTAATCGTCACCGATCAAGGAATTTCTGACGAGTATGTGCGGGAGATCGAGCATCGCAATATAGAACTGGTGATAGCCTAGCAGGTTCGCCGGTTTGACGAATCCTGCAAGCTGAGCTATGATATTCACACGATTTCGTTATAACTGTATCAAAAGTCGGACTCGTAACACCGTGGTCATTTCCGTGACGGGTTCAGCTTAATCGGGCGTCGAACACCCGAGGGAGGTGAGTATGGAGAAGCAAGTGGTTATGGCAATCGATCAAGGCACCACCGGTACACGTGTCATGCTTTTCGACAGAGGTGGCGTGGTTCGTGCCTCATCGTATCGTGAGATAGAGCAGATATATCCGCACCCGGGTTGGGTCGAGCACAATCCGATGGAGTATTGGGAAACCACTATGAGTTGCGCCAGCGACGCGCTGAATGAATTTGGCGCTACGGCGGCGGATCTTGCGGCAATCGGTATTACGAATCAGCGCGAAACCACGATCCTGTGGGATCGCGACACGGGGCAGCCGCTATACAACGCTATCGTGTGGCAGTGTCGACGCTCGGCAGAGCTGTGCGAGCAGCTCAAGGAAAAGGGGTACGAGGACCTCGTTCGTGAGCGCACCGGGCTGGTGATCGATGCCTACTTCTCAGCAACCAAGATCAAGTGGATTATCGATAACGTGGACGGCGTACGTGAGCGTATCGCTGCCGGCAAGGTCTGTATGGGCACAATCGATTCCTGGTTGATGTGGAAACTGAGCGACGGAGCCTACCATGTAACCGATTTTGGTAATGCCTCACGCACCATGCTCCTGAACGTGCACACTTTGCAATGGGACCCTGATCTGCTTGCGATGCTTGATATACCGGCGTCTATCCTTCCCGAACCAAAAGCTACAAGCGGAGAGCTTGCGCTGACTGCCCCTTCAGTGTTTTTCGGGCACGAGGTTCCGATTGCCGGTGTGGCCGGAGATCAACATGCCGCTACGTTTGGTCAGACCTGCTTCCACAAAGGCATGGCCAAGAACACCTACGGCACCGCGTTGGCGCTGATGATGAATATCGGTGAGGAATTTGTGCTTTCCAAGTATGGGCTGACGACGGACCTCTTGTGGCGCATCGGTGAGCGGACTGAATACGGATTGGAAGGAGTAGTGTTCATCGGCGGGGCAGCGGTACAGTGGCTGCGCGATGGTTTGAAGATCGTTCGTGACGCCGGCGAATGCACGGCGCTGGCCGAGACAGTCTCAGACACCGGTGGTGTCTATATGGTTCCGGCGTTCACCGGTTTGTGTGCTCCGTACTGGGATATGTACGCCCGAGGCGTAATAGTCGGTCTAACGCGCGGGACGAGTAAGGAGCAGATCTGCCGTAGTGCGCTCGAGTCCATGGCGTACCAGACTCGCGATGTTGTCGATGCGATGGAAAAGGACTCAGGTACCCGGCCCCATTCTCTGCGCGTCGACGGAGGAGCCACGCGCAGTGATCTGTTGATGCAGTTTCAGGCGGATGTGCTGGGTATTCCCGTCGAGAGGCCCAATGTAGCCGAAATGGCTGCCAGGGGCGCCGCGTATCTTGCGGGACTGGGAACCGGTTTCTGGAAGGACAAGAAGGAACTGGAAGCTCAGTGGTCCGTGGAGCGTGTGTTCGAACCGAGGGTGAGTCAGGAAGAACGTGACAGCTGGTACGCCGGCTGGCAGGAAGCCGTCAAGAGATCGCTGCAGTGGGAAAAACCAACGCGTTCACAGAAATGAGCGCCGGCACAGTTCCTCAAACTCTGCCTCACCGACAACCTTCTCCAGCATCGCAAATACGTTTTCGGGTGGGGTTCCGTACTGAATACAATGCGACGGCGCCGCAATATAGCCGCCGCCGGCGCCGAAGGTATCGATGAGCATGGCGCATTCGGTTTTGACCTGCTCGGCAGTTGCTCGCGGCAGCAACTGCTGGACGCTGATTGCGCCGTGAAACGCCAGCTGAGAGCCGAAATCGCGCTTCAGCCGCGCCGGCTCCATTTTGGCCGCTTCGGTTTGGACCGCCTCCAGAATCTGCACGCCGGCATCGATCAGGTCGGGGAGTAGATCGTAGACCGAGCCGTCTGTGTGGAACATCGTCCTGGAGTTTGGCACCAACGCCTTTGACCGGCTACATAACTCGGTATGATACGGTTTGATCAGTTCACGATAGGTTTGCGCTGAGAACAGCAGCGACTCCTGGCTACCCAGATCATCGGCAAAGTAGAAAACGTCGATCAAGTCAGCTACGGCATCGGCGGTGCGCTGCATCATGTCGAGAAAGAAATTTGTTATGCGCCGCATCGCAGCGTGTACCAGCTCCGGGTTCAGCAGCAGATTGACCATCATCTGTTCAAGTCCTGTCATCCAGCTATAGATCTCCAGCGGATTGCCCGAACAGAGGATGTCCGCGCGGTGCGCCTTTCTATGATCGGGGTCCTGTGCCAGCACCTTTTCAGCGAGGCCGGAGAAATCGAACTGATCAGCCGTCGGCCACCGATGGCGTTCGATGTCCGCCACCGTCCGGGCAGTGGCCAACGGCATGCCAACGAATTCGTCGTAGCTACCGCCTCGATAGTGAACGGTTTTGCGGCCGATACCCCAGATTTCGGTTGTGTGTGCGAGTGTGCGCCCGAGGTAGTCGGGCGTGATCGTAAGGATATCTTCGACTTCGTCATGAAGCGCCTGCCAGTTAATTCCGCGCGACAGGCTGTAGTTGGCCATTACTGCGTGCATCTCGGGCGTGACGCCGAGGCCCCACGAGAACGGTACCCGCTGCGGCTGACGATGCTCGATTGCCGCGCGGACGCGGCTTCTGGGGCTGTCGC
>SKLB01000018.1 GCA_007123465.1 Spirochaetales bacterium | reverse complement strand
TGGATTATCCTGGCGGTAGTGCTGATCAACGGCTTTGTCGGGTACCTGCAGGAAGGCAAGGCCGAGAAGGCGATCGACGCGGTACGCAACATGCTCTCGGTCTCCAACCGCGTGTTGCGCGGCGGCGAGAAACAGACTATCGATGCCGAGGAACTGGTGCCCGGAGATATCGTGCTGCTCTCATCGGGAGACCGCGTGCCGGCGGATCTGCGCATTCTGGAGGTGCACGAACTGCGCGTCAACGAAGCGTCGTTGACCGGCGAATCGGAAACCGTAGCCAAGAATAGCGAGCCGGTGGACCAGGAAGCAGCGCTCGGTGACCGCAGCTGCATGGCGTACTCGGGAACCATCGTCTCCTCGGGAACCGCCACCGCCGTGGTGGTATCCACCGGCGAGGAAACCGAAATCGGCCGCATCAACCGCATGCTTACCGATGTTGAAACCCTTACTACTCCCCTGTTACAGCAGGTCAACCGCTTCGGCATAACGCTCAGCATTGTTATCGTAGGCCTGACCGCAGCGGTCTTCGCACTGGGCTTTTTCCTGGCGCGGATGCCGATCGACGAGCTGTTCCTGGCGGTGGTAGGGATCGCTGTGGCTGCAATCCCTGAAGGACTACCGGCGGTCATGAGCATCATCCTGGCCATCGGTGTGCGGCGCATGGCCGGCCGCAACGCTATCATCAGGAGACTGCCCGGCGTGGAGACCCTCGGCTCGGTCTCGGTCATCTGCACCGACAAGACCGGCACGCTCACGCGCAGCGAGATGACTGTTACGAAGGTTGTGCTTGCCGACCAGACCTACGCGGTTGAAGGCGCCGGCTATGCCCCCGAGGGCAGAATCACAGTCGCCGACGGCAATCAAGAGGTTGATCTGGAGGCTGCCCCCGGACTGACCGAACTGCTGACCGCGGCCACACTGTGCAACGAGGCGCGCATCTACCGCGATGATGACGGCAACAACGGGGGTCAATGGCGCGTAGACGGAAACCCTACCGAGGGCGCGCTGATCAGCCTGGCGGCGAAAGCGGGGCTCGATCAGGCAGAAATCGAGAGTCAGTGGCCGCGAATTGACGCAATACCCTTCGAGTCCGACCATAAGTTCATGGCAACCCTGAACCAGGGCGAGTCCGGCCGCAGTGTGTTTCTCAAGGGTTCCCCCGAGGCGGTTGTTCAGCGCTGCGCACAGCGCCGCGACAGCGCTGGCGATGGCGGGACACTAGACGCCGACTGGTGGCGCGAGCAGGCAGAAGAACTCGCAGCAGAAGGCTTTCGTCTGCTGGCGGTTGCTGTCAAGGAACCGGATGACTCAGCTGCAGACCAACTCTCCTTTGAGCAGGTCGAAGACGGATTCACGCTGCTGGGTTTTACCGCAATCATGGATCCACCGCGGCCGGAGGCCGTTGAGGCGGTAGCCGAGTGCCGTGCTGCAGGAATTCAAGTCAAGATGATCACCGGTGACCACGCGCTCACCGCGCGCGCGATAGCGCAGAAGATGGGTTTCGGCGAGAACGACCGCGTCATGTCCGGTCCGGAAATAGAGAAGGCATCCGATGACGAGCTGCTCGAACTGGTGGATGATATCGATGTATACGCCCGGGTTTCCCCGGAGCACAAGCTGCGCCTGGTAACCGCGCTGCAGAAACGCGGCCACATCACCGCCATGACCGGCGACGGTGTCAACGACGCGCCGGCACTCAAGAAGGCCGATATCGGCATTGCGATGGGCATCAAGGGGACCGAGGCGGCCAAGGAGGCCGCCGAGATGGTACTGGCCGATGACAACTTCGCTTCAATTGCGCACGCTGTCGAGGAAGGAAGAACGGTCTACGATAACCTCAAGAAATCGCTGCTGTTCATGCTGCCTACCAACGGCGGCGAGGCGCTGATCATAATCATCGCAATTGCACTGGGCCTGGTGATCCCGATCACACCGGCACAGGTACTGTGGGTCAACATGGTAACCGCGGTCACCCTGGCGCTGGCGCTGGCCTTTGAGCCGATGGAGCGCGATGTGATGCAACGGCCGCCACGGCGCTCTGACGAGCCGCTGGTTCCTCTGGCGCTGCTGGCGCGCATCGGTTACGTGTCACTGCTGCTTATGGCGGGTTCACTGGGGATGTTCATCTGGT
Organism: Spirochaetales bacterium; assembly: GCA_007123465.1. Taxonomy (GTDB): domain Bacteria; phylum Spirochaetota; class Spirochaetia; order DSM-27196; family PWMO01; genus PWMO01. The sequence continues at coordinate 1,207 of SKLB01000018.1, read as the reverse complement.
ACCGCGCCATGGACGCATCGGTCGAGTTTGCGCGGTCAATCGCGGTCAACACCCTGATTGTGGGAGAGATCTTCTATCTCTTCAACAGCCGCTACATGCGCGTCCGCTCGCTGTCGCTGCGGGGTCTGCGCGCAACACCGCAGGTATGGGGTGCAGCCGCCGTTGTGCTGCTGCTGCAGATGCCGTTCACCTACCTGCCGGCGATGCAATCGCTGTTCGGCACCGAAGCACTGGGACTACTCGACTGGCTGCGCATGGCGGCTGTAGGGCTGGCTGTCTTTCTGATCGTGGAGGCCGAGAAAGCGCTTACGCGCCGCCTGTCTGACCGATAACCGCTCTATCGGTGCCGCAGCACGCCCTCGCTCTGCACCACCGCAGACGCTACGCGCAGCGCGGCAGCAATGTAGACCACCGCCCACAGCACCACCACGCCCGGATGAAAAGACGCACCGGCTACCGAGGCCTTGATGGCGAGCGCCAGGTTGAGCAACGGTACGTGAGCGTACCAGCCGGCAGCGCCGGATAGCGTTACCGCACCGTAACCGGCGGCAGACGCCAGAATCAGAACCGGCAGAAAGAGCGCCTGCGCGGCCTTTGCCGAGCGGGCGCACAGACTGATTGTGAGCTCGATTGCCGAGAAGACCGCAGCGGTCAGGATCGCCAGCAGCACGGTCAATGCTACCGACAACGGCTGCAACGCAAACTCAAACCGTGCAGCGCTGTAGAGAATTGGTCCGGCCAGATAAGCCAGTCCCGCACCCACAAAGAACGAGGCCACTCCTATCAGCGCCATCACGGTTACCGCGCCAAACTTGCCGATAACCACCGCAGCCCGGCTGGCGCACGTGCCAAATAACGGTTCGAGCGTGCCGCGCTCCTTCTCTCCGGCGCCCAGGTCGCCGGCGGCGGCAATCGGCCCGATAGCCGCGGCCAGCAGGGTGAGGACCGGCACCAGCAGTGAAAGCGCCAGAGTTCCCGCGGCGCGGGCGCCGCGGTGAAGCGGGCTGAGCTCAACCCGCAGCGGCGTCAGCAGCTCACGTGCGAGGCCGAGTTCCTCGAGCCGCTGCGTTGCAAGCCCGCTAGCGTACTGTTCGAGTGCTGCACCTATTTCAGCGGCAAGCTCTGCGGAGCGCGTTTCAGCGTTGTTGTAGATTAGTTGAACGCGGCTACCTCCATCACGGAACCGCAACGCCGCGCTGAATTCACC
>SKLB01000281.1 GCA_007123465.1 Spirochaetales bacterium | reverse complement strand
TGCTTCACACCACAGAACCGGTCCCCACTACCCCTTGCCGTGCGCTATGCCACGGCCTCAGGCTGCAGCTCCGGCGGGGCCCACGGCTGGGTCCAAAAGCACATTTTTGGCAACAGTCAATATGGATCAGGAGTTGTAGGCGGTCAGCATCCAGATGGTCTTTTCTTTGTCCTTCAGCATCCCCACCGCATCATCGGCAGTGCCTTCATCACCGTGCCCACCGGCAAGCTCGATCAACTCACGCAGGCTGTGCGCCAGATGCTGATAGTCCTTGAGCAGGATGTCAACCAGCTCTTTGCCGGCGTAGCTTCGGCTGGGCTCCTCGTGCAGGCTGGTCGCCTTGCTGTAGTCTGCCAGTGATGCCAGCGGCCGATGCCCGAGCTTGAGTACGCGCTCGGCAACTTCGTCAATCTCAGCGTGCACCGCGTCGTAGAGTCCTTCCAGCACTTCGTGCAGCGTGTAGAACGCCGGTCCTTCGACATTCCAGTGGAAGTTGTGCAGCTTGGTATAGAGCACGTGCAGATCCGCCAGGTAGCCGTTCATGGACTTGCAGATTGCCTCGGTAGCTGCCGCCTCGAGGCCAACATTTGTCTTTGTCTTCTCTCCGCTTGTTGCTGTCATACTGAACCCTCCTAAAGTTGTAAGAAATAGTAATCGGAACTATTACGACTAATACTACTGATTATCTGCATCGCCGTCAACTCAGGACACGCTGATCCTGTGGTTGCTCGGCTTCGCAACGGTCACAGATGCCGAACAACTCGATGCGCTGTCCCACAATGGTCATGCCGGTCTGCTCGTGCGCTGCACGCTGCAGCTCTGCGGTTTGAACCATGTCAACGTCTTCAATACGGCCGCACGTGCGGCAGACAACGTGAACGTGATCACCACGGTTGATCTCAAAGCGGTCAAAGGTGCTGCCGGAGTCAAGCTTTCGCACCGTGCCCTGCTCCACCAGGATGCCGAGGTTGCGGTATACGGTTCCCAGACTGAGATTGGGAAACTCCTGTTTGAGTCTGTCGTAGAGCCAACCCGCAGTTGGATGCTGGTCTGTGTAGTGAAGCAGTTCAAGGATTCTGTCTCGTTGTCTGCTACGGCGCAGTTTCTTTTCCATCACTCTTACCTGATAATAGGAACGATTACTAATAAGGTAGTGCGTCTGCGGTAATGTGTCAACTCACCCGTCGCTCAACCGGCAGCTACCAGATAAGCAGGTTGCCGCCGTAGGTCAGGCCGCCGCCAAAACCAACGGTAATGATGGTCTGTCCCCGCTTCAGCAGCCCGTTGCGCCACATTTCGTCGAGTGCGATAGGAATCGACGCGGCCGAGGTATTGGCATATTCGGCAATATTGGTGAAGAACTTTTTCGGATCAAATCCGGCGCGTCTGGCGGCAGCGTCGATGATCCGTACGTTGGCCTGATGCGGGACTACCCAATCGAGATCATCGAAGCTGAGACTGTTGCGTTGCAGCAGCGTCTGGATGGTCTCCACCAGCGCGGGAACCGCAAAGTTGTAGACACTGCGGCCGTCCATTGACAGAAAACACTCGGCGCTGGTGCGCTGATCTGCGGTCATCGGCCTGCGGCTGCCGCCGGCCAGCCGTGCCAGCGACTCGGCCCCCTGGCCACGCGAATAGAGCGCTCCATCGATAATGCGGCTGCCCGCGGCTGTCCGGCCGGCGCTCACAACCACCGCGCCGGCGCCATCGCCAAACAGTACGCAGCTATTGCGGTCCTGCCAATTGATGATCTGGCTGTACACCTCACTGCCGATCAGCAGCACGGTGCGCGCCGCGCCGGACTCAACAAAGGCGCGCGCGGTCTGCAGGCCGTAGACAAAACCGGTGCACGCAGCCACCAGATCCATTGCAGCGGCCTTGCCGGCCTGCAGCCGGTCCTGTACTATGCAGGCAGTAGCGGGAAGGCCGAGATAGTCGGGAGTGGATGTGGCCACCAGGATCAGGTCTATTTCATCGGGTTCTACCGCGGCGCGCTGCAGCGCAATCTGCGCGGCTTCTACGGCGAGGTCGGAAGCCGCAACACCCTCGGCGGCGATGTGGCGGTAGCGAATCCCGGTGTGTGAAAAGATCCACTCGTCTGAAGTATCTACCAACTGCGCCAGCTCGTCGTTTGACATTCGGCGCGGTGGGACGTAGGCGCCGGTTGAGCGCACGTAGGCTTGCATCTGCGGTTTCATACGGTTTGTGCCATTGTAGTTGTGCGGCATTCGCCGGTCAACACGTTACGCGTGTCGCCCGGCGTGAGGTGTCGGTCGGCGGCCGACTTGACAGCTGCAAAATGAGCGTGCTAACGTCCGTCTATCGCGGGAGGTCTCTTATGCGATACAGTTTTCTCTTTCCGGGGCAGGGCGCCCAGACACCGGGGATGGGTAAGGACCTTTTTGACTTTTCTTCCGAGGTGCGCGACCTGTTCCGTCTGGCTTCTTCCAGCTGCGGCTTTGATGTAGCAGAACTGGTTTTTGAGGGGAGCGAAGAGGACCTCAAGGCCACCGACAACACCCAGATAGCCATCACCGTAACCAACCTGGCCGCTGCGGTGGTGCTGCGCGAGTTTGGTATCAAGAGTGATCGTTTGGCCGGATTCAGCCTGGGGGAATACGCCGCTCTGGTGGAGGCCGGCGTGCTCGATCCGGAGTCTGTGTTTCCGGTGGTCCGCGCGCGCGGACAACTGATGGAACAGGCCAGCCGCGCTCATGACAGCGCTGAGGGACCGGCGGGAATGACCGCGGTGCTCGGCCTGGAGTACGAGACGGTGATCTCGGTGCTCGAACAGATAGCCGGTGCCTACCCGGGGATTCACAACAGCCCGCTGCAGACCGTTGTATCGGGGAGTGCCGCCGCGCTGGTTGCAGCCGAGTCTGCTTTGAAGGCCGCCGGTGCACGCCGCGTTGTGCGGCTGAAGGTATCCGGGCCGTTTCACAGCCCGCTGATGGTCGATGCCAGAAACGGGCTGGAGAAAGAACTGGCCGGGATAGAGTTCCGAGACCCGCGCAAGCCGATCTATTCCAATGTCACCGCAAAACCGTTAAAATCGGGAGAAGAACTGAAGCGGTCGTGCATCGAGCAGCTGGTCAGCCCGGTGCAGTGGGTAGCTACCATGAACCGCATGGTTGCCGATGAGGTGGCCGGGTTTCTGGAAGTAGGGCCCGGAACGGTTCTTGGAGGACTGTGGAATGCGTGGCTCAAGGCTCACCCTGAGGTCATGCTGCAGTGCACGCCGGTAGGAACGCTGGAGCAGATCAAGACGCTCGTCTCCCTTGAGAGCAGCCGATCGGTCGTCTCCGCCTGATCCGGCCGCAGGGATCAACCACAAACAGAGG
>SKLB01000270.1 GCA_007123465.1 Spirochaetales bacterium | reverse complement strand
GTGCGCAGCAGGTCACGGTAGAAGGTACGCGCAAAGAACTCCGCCGGCGCGATGCGGTAGACCAGCGAACCACTGAGGTAGAGCAGATCGCCCTGCTCGGTCCAGCCGACGCTGGAGATGGCACCGGGGCCGATAGAACGCAGGCTTTCACCGAGCTGGCGCTGCTCGAGGTAGTGTTCAATCGAAAAGTAGTACAACTCACCGGCCTTGCGGTAGATGAACACCTGCGAATCCGGGGACCATAGCACCGGCGGCCCACCGAGCGACAACTCGACATCGCCGACAACCACCCGCGGGCGTTGATGGCGCAGGTCGTAAAGCACCAGATCACCGTAGGCCGCGCTCGTCGGCTCGCTATAGACCAGAAAACGCCCGTCGGGCGACGCTTCAATCGGCATGGTCTTGCCGCTGTCGGCGGTGCGCCCGTGCACAAACGCCGGGAAACCGTCAACCGGCAGCGGAGATTCGAGTGCGTTGTTGGTGCGAAAGACGCCAAACCGGTTCTGGTACTGCAGTTGCCCGGTCTCACGCAGATAGCTGATCCTTTCGGGGAACACGGTGAGCTGCAGCATCTGCTGGTCGGCCAGGTCGGCAAGCAGGAGCGTGCGGTAGCTGCCGTACGGGGGAGCGCTCGCAGCGGCGCTGAACAGCAGCTCATCGTTGTCCGATAGGTCAAGCTGGGAGAACTCGACGTCCGCCACCAGTGTTGCAGCGCAGAGTAATGTCAGAAAGACAAGCGCGGGTTTCTTCAAAGTACCTTCCCCGTAACCGTGTTCTTAATCAACATCGGCAGATTGCAGCGGATTATTTACTCTCACAGTAGCTCCGCCGCCAGCTCCGCAAGACGGCTGCGCTCGGAATGGTTCAGCGTAACATGTCCGTAGAGATTCTGGCCCTTAAAGGTCTCAACCAGAAACGAAAGGCCGTTTGAATTGGCATCCAGGTAGGGACTGTCGATCTGGTGAGGATCTCCGGTAAGAACCACTTTTGTTCCTTCTCCGGCACGCGAGACAATCGTCTTGATCTCGTGTGGTGAAAGGTTCTGCGCCTCATCGATCACGATAAACTGCCCCGGCAGCGAGCGACCGCGTATGTAGGAGATAGCCTCCAGCTCAATGGCGTTAGAATTGATCAACTGGTCCGCAGTCTTGACGTTGGGGCGCTTGTAAACCGAGAGGATATAGTCCAGGTTGTCGAACAGCGGCTGCATCCAGTGCGACAGCTTCTCGTTCTTGGCCCCGGGAAGGTAGCCGATATCCTTGCCGAGAGGCACCACCGGACGGCTTACCAGCACCCGGCTGTAGGCCTTGTCCTCGAGCACAAGCTTGAGGCCGGCGGCAATTGCCAGGAGCGTCTTACCGGTACCCGCCTTGCCCACCAGTGTAACCAGCTGTACATCGTTGTCCAGCAACAGTTCAAACGCCACTCGCTGCTCGTCGTTAAGCGGGCGTATTCCCGCAACCGACGGCATCTTGTAGTCCACGTAGCGCAGTTCCTGAACGCGGTGATCGTAGCGGGCTACCGCGCTGCGATCTCCGCTGCGGTCATGAAACAGAAAGCAGTGATTGGGTGGCTGCCTGTCATTCCACGGCAACCGCCCCGAACCGGTCAGCACATCAAAGTTCTCCGCGCTGATGTCCTGTTCGGTCAGACCTGAATAGAGCCGGTCGATGTTAACCTTCTGTTTCTCGTAGTCAACCGCCTTGATACCCAACGCGGTAGCCTTGACGCGTGCGTTGATGTCTTTGGAGACAAAGAACACCTTCTTGCCTTCGCGCGCAAGCTGGTAGGCAGTGAGGATAATCTTGTTGTCGGCCTTGTCCAGCAGGATCTCCGCGGTGGCGTGCTCGCGGTGAGTCAGAACCACCCGCAGTATCGTGCCATTCTCGATCCTGACTCCGCTGCTGAGATCGCCCTTCTTGCTGGCTTCATCCAGAAATCGGATTGCGTGGCGCGCGTTACGGCCGCGCTCGTCGCTGTAGGTTTTCAGACGATCCAGTTCCTCCAGCACCCACAGCGGAACCACGACCTCGTTTTCCTTGAAACTGAGGATGGCATCCGGGCGATGAATCAGAACGTTGGTATCGATGACGAAGGTCTTGATTGAATCGGGCACCGGCTATCTCCTGCTCCTGTCTCCTGCACCCAATAGTATAGCACCGCCGGATATTGATAAACGGCCCCTATCAGCTTAGTATGATCAATCGCCATGAGTACGCTGAGCCGCGTGCAGGCGCTCGCCGAGCGCTTTGCTGAAGACACAGTCACCAACCGACGCCGGTTGCATCAGCAGCCGGAGCTCTCTTTTGAAGAGCGCGAAAGCGCCGCCTTCATTGCCCGGCAACTGCACAGCTACGCGGTAGACCACCGCAGCGGTGTTGCCGGTTACGGCGTGATCGCCGAGGTCAGCGGCGCCGAGCCCGGGCCCACCGTTGTACTGCGCGCTGATATCGACGCACTGCCAATTACCGAAGCCACCGGACTGCCCTACGCTTCGCAGAAACCGGGGGTTATGCACGCCTGCGGCCATGATGCGCATACCGCCTGCCTGCTGACCGCGGTCAGAATCCTGTCGCAGTTGAGCGATACGCTGCCCGGCAGCGTGCGTGCGATCTTCCAGCCGGCCGAAGAAAAGCTGCCCGGGGGCGCCCGCGCCATGATCCAGGCCGGAGCTCTCGCCAACCCACAGCCGCGGGTTGCTATAGGGCAGCACATCAACCCCACCCTGCCGAGCGGCTCTATAGGAGTGCGCGCGGGGTCCTTCATGGCCTCGGTTGATGACGTTTATCTGACCGTCCACGGTGTCGGCGGCCATGCGGCAATGCCGGAACAGCTGATCGATCCGGTGCTGATAGCCTCGCACGTGGTGGTGGCACTGCAACAGATCATCAGCCGCTCGAGTGCCCCCGAAACCCCCACCGTGCTCTCGATCGGGCGCATGGTCGCCAACGGGGCCACCAACGTCATCCCACCGTCTGTGGAAATGGCGGGTACCTTTCGCACCGTGGATGAGAGCTGGCGCGCAGCGGCGCACAAACTGATTCGCCGCTGCGCCGAGGGAACCGCCACGGCTCTCGGCGGCAGCTGCGAGATGCGGATTGTCTCCGGCTACCCTTCCTTGTACAACGACGAAGCGCTGACCTCCCGGGTTGCAGAGTACGCCGCCGAATACGTTGGACCGCACAACGTGCAGCAGCTGCCCTTGACTATGGGCGGAGAGGATTTCGCCTACTACGCTCGCGAGATACCGAGCTGTTTCTATAACCTGGGGGTCTGCCCGCCCGGCAGGCTGAACAAGCCCGACCACCTGCACTCCCCGCGGCTTGACCTGGATGAGGCTGCGTTGATGACCGGTGCGGGCCTACTGGCGTG
>SKLB01000058.1 GCA_007123465.1 Spirochaetales bacterium | reverse complement strand
GTACCACCAGGTCCGCGGCAACCGCGGTCTGGTCATCCAGAATCACCTCGTCGGCGGTTATCCGTGACGCGCGGCGCCCACTGTAGACCTTGACGCCGTTGTGTCGCAGTTCCTGCTGCAGTGCTGCGGCTATCTCGGTGTCCAGGTTGGGCATCACGTGCGGCGCCATCTCGATCACCGCTACGTCCAGGCCGCGGCGACGCAACGCCTCCGCGGTCTCCAGTCCAATGAAGCCACCGCCAAGCACGGCAGCCGAACGCGTCCGGGCAGCGTCAACTGCCGCGTCCAGGGCGTCCATTTCGGGGATGGTCCACAGCGGAAAGACGTGCGGCAGCCCGGCACCCGGCAGCGCCGGGCGCACCGGACGCCCTCCCTGCGCCAGGATCAGTGTGTCGTAATCAAACTCGAGTTCTTCGGCAACGTTGAGCGTGGGGTGAGAGCGCCGCGCGCTGACTACCCGGCGTGCGCGATCGATCGCCAGCGCTTCGGTATGGGTGTAGACTTCCACGCCGTAGCGCCGGCGGAAATCCTCGGGTTGCTGCAGGATCAGCTCATCGCGCTCTGATATCTCGCGGCCGAGGTAGTAGGGCAGTCCGCAGTTGGCAAACGAGATATAGTCGCCGGCCTCCAGAACAGTGATACGCGCGTGCTCATCAACGCGCCGGGCGCGTGCCGCAGCGGTGGCGCCGGCGGCTACGCCGCCGATAATCAGAACGGTTCTGTTTTTTGCAGATGATGAAGCCATTGCAACATAATATCTAGTAAATCATATATAAGCAACAGGTGCCCGATCGATCCGGACGCCGCCGGTCAGTCGACACGCTCGGTAGTTGCTGAGGCCTGCGAGCGCAGCGCGGCGCTGAACAGGCGGTGGCTCAGCGCCACTTCCTCGGGAGTGACGCAGCCGGCAAATCGCTTCAGCGGTGTGCGGTGATGCAACTCATACAGAAATCCGGCCCACATCTGCAGAATCGCATCGGAGAAGCCGAACTCAAAGATGCTGCCGGTGACCGACTTGAACGCCGTTGCGTGACCAATATCGACAATCTGCCAGTTCTGCTGCCGCCCGTCGTACTCCAGGACTTCGACGGTGTTGATGTTCCTGGTTGAGAAGCGCGCCGAGGCGCTGGTTCCCAGCACATTGATGTACCAGGTGTTGGTTTCGCCCGGCGCTATGCGCTGCATCTTGAGCGTCATCGGAAACATCCGGCCTGTGACGCTGTCGCTGGTTTCGCAGAACAGCGTGGCGTTGTCCCAGGTTTCGCACGGCACCCGCTCTCCGGAGGCCGTTGGTCTTTCGCGAACGATGTTGGAGAGCACCGCGCGGACGTTTTGCGGGATCCAGCCGGCGCGAAACGGCACGTGGCACGGGTGCATGCCGAGGTCTCCCATGCAGCCGTACTCACCGTTGATCTCGAGCATGCGCTTCCAGTTGATCGGCTTGTTGGGGTTGATATCGCTGGAGTGCAGGAACCCGGCCTCAACCTCGATGATCTCACCAAAGGCGTTGCGTTCGATCATGTCGCACAGATGCTGAACCGCCGGGGTGAAGGGAAACTGCGACGAGCAGCGTACCAGCACTTCCGGGTTCTCTTTGATGGCTGCATTGATCAGGTCGTTGGCAGCGCGGTCGATACCAAACGGTTTCTCGCCGAGCAAGTGCTTGCCGGCGCGGATCGCGTCGCAATAGAAGCGGGCGTGCAGATTGTGCGGTACGGCGCAGTAGACCGCATCGACCTCGGGATTTGCCAGCAGCTCGCGGTAATCCGAGACCACCTGCGTCACCCCCGGGCAGATCCGGCCAAACCAGTCTGCTGATTCCAGATTCTGATCACACAGTGCAACTATTTCCGGGCGTACGTCCATCTCGGGCAGGTGCGGCCAGCGCGCCGCGGCGCTGGCAAACTCTCTGCCCATCAAGCCCAGGCCAATGATACCGAATCGTACTGTCCTCACCAGTTATGCCTCCGTGCCGGTCAATATCCGTGTTCTTTCTCAACTTCCGCGATCGATTCCTCGATTATCGATAAGCCCATCTCGGCGTAGTGCTGATCCATTATCAAAGGTGGCGACATACGCAGGATGTGCCCGGCGGGAATCCAGGCCAGTCCTTTGCGGAACGCTTTCTGGTATACCAGTTTACCGGCTTCGGTGAACGGTTCCTTGGTCTGCTTGTCCTTGACCAGTTCGATGCCCAGCAGGAACCCTTTGCCCTTTACATCCCCGATAATCGGATGGTCTTCTTTCATCTTCTGCATCCGCTTGCTGAAGTACTGGCCGACAGTGCGCACGTTCTGCAGAATCTGCTCCTCCTCGATGACCTCAATCGAGGCCAGCGCGGCGGCACACGCCATCGGGTTGCCTCCGTAGCTGGAGGAGGCCGAGATCTTGTCCAGCGCTTCGGCGTATTCTTCTTTGACCACCATGGCGGTAACCGGAAAGCCGTTGCCAAAGGATTTGCCCAGGGTCACAATATCGGGCACCACATTCCAGTGATCCATCGCCAGCCATTCGCCGGTGCGCCCCATCCCTGCCAGCACCTCGTCATCCAGCAGCAGAATCCCGCGGCTGTTGCAGTAGTCGCGCAGCTTGGGAAAGAAGTCGTCCGGCGGGAAGATCGAACCGCCCCAGCCCTGTACCGGTTCCAGCACAAACGCGCTGACGTTGCCTACCGTCCCCTCCTGGATGAACTCATCGTAGAAGCGGATGTACGCATCGCTGTCGATTGTTCCATCGGCTTTGGTAAACGTGGGGCGGTACGGATTGGGCCTGGGCACCATGTAGAACCCGGGTGCGCGGGTGGGGCCGTAGCTGTACACGTCTCCACGCACCATCTGGGCGCAGCTTACCGCAGCCATGCTCTTGCCGTGGAAGTCGCGGAAGCAGCTGATAAACTCGTGCTTGCCGTTAATGGCGCGCGCGGCGCGGATTGCCGCTTCCACCGCAGAAGCGCCGTCGGAGTAGAGCTGGATGGCGTTCAGGTTGGCCGGTAGCACATCGACCATCTTCTCGATCAGCTTCTCCTTGACAGGCGTGGTGAAGTCATGCGCATTCATCAGTTTCTTTGCCCAGTGTGCCACCGCCTCCGACACTTTGGGGTGACAGTGGCCCAGCGACGTGACGTAGATTCCCGAGGAGAAATCGAGGAACCGGTTGCCGTCCACATCGGTCAGCGTTATGCCCGATCCTTCTTCAAAACAGACAGGGAACAGTTTCACCTGTCCGCTCAGCCCCCGATAATGCTGCGAGGTCTTTTCATGCATCGCCTGCGATTTTGGTCCCGGAACCTTCGTCTTGATACTCGGGATTCCCTCTGCACTCGCTTTCCACCAGTCCGCCGCCATTGTGTGACTCCTTGTATTATTTTACCAGTAT
>SKLB01000214.1 GCA_007123465.1 Spirochaetales bacterium | reverse complement strand
GGACGGGGCTCTGGTCCGCTCAGCGGGGCTGCGCTGCGCGCCCATCAGCTCTTCTACTGTCCACTCCCGCTGCGGAATGTCGTGGCTCGGCGCTGACGGTGCGCTCGGTGCGGCGCGCGGCGCTGCCGGGGCCGGTTGCGTTGGCGCAGGCGGCGCCGGCTCGGCCGGCTGCGCTGGCGGCTGCAGTTGCGGTTGCGGCGTCGGCTGCGGTGCCGGTACGGCCGGCGGGGGCTCGGTCTGCGCAACCGGCGCGGGTTCGGGAGGTTCGGGGCTGTCGAACTGAACGAACACCGGGCCGAGGTAGTCCGGCAGCGGTGCCACAAAGTCCATGAAACCGCTTACTACCGCCAGCGCAACGTGCAGCGCCACCGCCAGCAGTATGCCGTAGCCCAGCCGCTGCCGATCTTTGATACGTTCCAGGTTGTCGCCACTAACGGACATCAGTAGACCATTCCTCGCTTACGACCCGGCTTCCAGAGTGCGCAGGTTGACCGCCCGAAAGCCGTTGCGCCGCAGTGCGTCAAGCACCTGCACCATCAGGTTGTAGGGCACGTTACGGTCTCCTTCGATCACTACGCTCATCACGCCCGGTTGCTCAGCCTGCTGCTCGGCCACCAGAGCCAGTTCGGCGTAGAGCCCGGCCAGATCGAAGCGCTCGCGGTTGAGATAAAACTCGTCCTCTCCTACCACTGTCACAACCATGCGGTCCATCACCACCGGTTCGGCCGAGCTGGCTTCCGGCAGGTCGAGCGCGATTCCAGGGGTCAGAATAAAGGTACTGGAGACCATGAAAAAGACCACCAGCTGGAATACGACGTCGATCATCGGAATGAGATCCACGTTGGCGTTGGGTTTCAGCCGCCGTCTGAACGTCATCGCGAGCTGACCTCCGCCGGGCTCGGCGCCGGGCGCTCGCGCGGCGGCGCCGTCTTCATGTCTTTCAACATCTGAACCATCAGGCTGACTCTGTTCTCCAGCCGGATAATCGAATGGTTGACCTTGTTCACCAGGTAATTGTAGAAGATGATAGCCGGAATCGAGACCGAGATACCGGCCGCCGTGGTCAATAGCGCCTCAGAGATCCCCTGCGCCAGCAGCGCCGGGTTGCCGCCGGCGGCTTCAAACCCGCCGAGCACACCGAAGGCGCTGATGTTGCCGGTAACCGTGCCCAGCAGGCCCAGCAGCGGAGATATGTGCGCGATAGTACCCAGCGACGAGAGATAGCGCTCCATGCGCGGAATCTCCATGTTGGCGGCGTCGGTAATCGCGTTCTTGATCACTTCGTCCGAGCGATGACGGTTCTCGATCCCGACCTTCATCAGGTTGGTCACCGGTGAAGGATTGTTCTCGCAGATACTCAACGCTTCCTCAAAATGCTGTTTTTCCAGCGTCGAGCGTAATCGAGCTATGATCGTAGACTCATCGGTCTTGATCTTGCGAAAGAAAAGCAGGCGTTCAATAATAATCGCGGCTGCGATTACCGATAGCGCGAAGATCAGAATCATGATCAGTCCGCCGCGCTCAATTAGCAACATCATGCTGTGTGCTCCTTAGAGTGATACTTGTGCTTTGAGAATAAGCCTCAGTCCGGGCTCGATAAACGGATAATCATCCGAGACCGATTCACCGATCTGAGGGCGACCGTCGGGCATACCGGGTGCCAACAGGTCTCGCAGTTCCATTTCAAATTGTACTCCTTCGGTAACCTTGAAGAACGCGCCTGCACCAAGCCGCGGGACCACCGGTTGGTCGTACACGTCCATGCGGCTGTTTATGCCGGCACCGAAGCGCTGCGACAAATGAACGGCATCGGCGGACGCCCGGTAGCTCTGCTGCGCATCGAGCACGCTACGATCGATCAGGTTTGCCTCCCATCCGGCACCCAGTTCCAGAAAGCGCCAACGCCACGTAAGACCCAGTTGTGGCGACAGCGTGGTCAACGAAGTCTGCCCGTAGGGGAAGCGATTCTCCTGTGCGTCAAACGCTCCCAGGTCGACGGCGTTACTGCGCAGCGCGTACTCGGCGGCAGCTTCCAGCGTCAGTCTGCGCTCTGAGGTGGTCAAAGCCATGTTGGCGCGGCCAAACCAGGCTCGCTCGGGCTTCGGCTGGCGGCCGGTCAGGCTGTTGAAGTCGATCATCGGTGCACGCTGCCACAGGTCGGAGAAGCGCTGCGGCTGCACTCGATAGCCTGCTGAGGCCCCCAGCGAGAGCTGATTGTCGAGGTTGGCTCCCAGGCCAACCCGGAACGGAAACAGCAGCTCGCCGTTACCCACCCAGTAGACCCCCAGCGCAGTATCGGCAAACAGCTGATCGCTCAGCGTCAAGTCGGCGCTCAATGTAGTCGACAGCGAGTTCAAGGTGTCAAAATCGTCATCCGAGAACGTCCGCAGTTCGTATTCACCGTCCAGCCGGTAGGTCGAACGCGGCCGGCTGTAGGCAAACCAGAGCGCCGGACGCAGGTAGAGTTCATCCTCGCGCGGTGGGTCGGCGTCATCCTTGACGGTCAGAATGCGCTCGCTCAAACCGACGTGCGCTCCCAGGCCAATGTCAAAGCGGTCTCCAACCGCGTAGCGCAACTCGGTGCTGCCGGACAGATAGCGGTTGCCAACCGAGTAGAAATCCGGGTTACCCTGCAGCCCCTCCTCGCGATCGAGGAAACGCCCCTCGGCCTCGACCTGCATACGCTGCGCGATCCCCGAGGTGATCCAGCCTTCGATCGCGTCTTCGCGTTGAAAAAAGCCGCTGCCGGGATCCTTGAACTGGTAGCCGTCGATACTCTCGTGCGAGAACTCGAACCGGAACCGCGGATCCGCTCCCAGCTTGTACAGACTGAGAGCACCCAGAATATGGTAGTTGCTGCCGCTACCCAGTACCCCGTCGGCAAAGAAAGATGACTCTCCCGGCGCCGGCTCGGCGCGCAGACCGGGCTCATCGGGGCCGGGGATCTCAAAAAGTTCATCCGATATGCGCAACTCTTCCTCGGTGGGCAGCGGAACGCTGACCGTGGCCAGCAGCAGATCCGGCGGTTGCGGCAGAGCCGCATCAACGGTCTCGATCAGCAGCTCTTCGACTTCGAGAAATGCCTCCGGCAGCGTAATATCGGTCTCAGCCGGCGCCGACACGCCGGGCCGTGCGCGCTCGTCTTCCTGTGCGCCGGCCACGCTGGACAGCAGCACCAGACAGAGCCATCCAATCACAAAGCGGCGCATCATCGGCTGCCTCCAAGTAAACGTTGCGCCCGAGAGCTCCACTCGGTATCGGGGAAACTCTGCTGCAGCCGCTGCACCAGTTCTCGCAGTTCGGCATCGCGGCCGGCAAACTGCAGCGCCTCGGCGGCGCGGAACAGCGAACGCGCTGCACGATCGCGGTCCGCCGGATCGATCT
>SKLB01000279.1 GCA_007123465.1 Spirochaetales bacterium | reverse complement strand
ATTGTGGAAGTCAACCTGTCCGGGCATGCTGAAACCGATACCGCACAGGCTGATGTTCTCGGCGCTGCCGACAAGCACGCTCAGCTCAGCGTCTATAGTATCCAGAATCGAGTCTCGCTCGTTGTGAGCTATCGGTACGCGCCTGCTGACAACCGGACTCAGATCGAACCTGATCAGATGAAGCGTCACAAAGTCAAAGTCGATCTCCACTACCACCGCAGTAGCGTAGGCGGGATTAAGGCGATAGGTACGCTTGCGCCGTCTGCCCGGTTGGGCCACACCGCGGAAACCGTCCGCGTCGACAGCAGTGATCGCCCCTGCGCGCACCAGTCTGGTTGTGGCGTTTGATACCGCGCTCGGCGAGATTCCAAGCCGTGCCGCCAACTCCTGGTTTGACAGCGGGCCGGCCTTGAAGAGAACATCCAGTACTTTGCCGTCTCGTTGATCCATTCTCCCGTCCTGCCAGCGTTGTGCGGAGCTTGGAGCGGCACTTAGCTGCAGCTATTTTTACTATAGAAAAACAATCATGTCAAACGGCGGGCTTGTGATACAGAATATTCATAAACATAAAATAATATTTGACAGCTACCGCTAGCCGTACTATGATTCTACCGATTAGTCAATCGATCCAAGGAGGACCGTTTATGAAGAAATTCCTGCTATTGTGTGCGATTTCGCTACTGGCCGTCTCTTTTGCGTTTGCCGGAGGTGCCGCAGAAGATGCCGCAGATCCGGCCGCGACAGCGGCGGAGTATCCCTCGAGACCGATCCAGATCATTGTTCCCTGGGGAGCAGGCGGGCGAACGGATATCAATGCGCGCATGTTTGCCAGTGTGGCACCCAAGTACCTGGGACAACCCGTGACCGTCATCAACATGGCCGGAGGCGGCAGCGTAATCGGCGGCAATCACGTAGCCAATGCAGAACCCGACGGCTACACCCTGATTGCGATAACACCGGGCACCAACGTGTTGCCGGTAGTATTCGAGCGAGCGCCCTACGACACGTTTGACTTTGAGCCAATCGGCCAGATCGGCAGCAGTACGATGGCGATTGCGTCGCATCCTGACAAGCCGTGGAGCAACGTTGAGGATCTGATCGAGTACGCACGCGCAAACCCGGGTGAGGTGACCTACGCCAGCGTCCCGCTCAACGCTCCGCAGCTCGGGTTCCTGCGCTGGGCCAACGCGGCCGGACTGGAGTTCACCCATGTTCCGGTTGGCAATGACGGAGAGGCGGTAGAGTCTGCCCTGGGCGGGCACGTGGACCTTGCGATGACCTCCAGCGTAGCTACCATCACCTCGCACGTGAACGCCGGCAATCTGGTACCGTTGATGGTGTTCTCCGATGAACGCGATGAGAACCTGCCCGACACCCCCACGGCCACCGAGACCGGGTACCCGGTAGTAGCCAGTCCGTTTACCGGGATAGCGGCGCCGCGCGGAGTTCCCGAAGAGGTAATTGCCGTATTGACCGAGGCGTTCCAGAACGTAATGCAGGACGAGGATTTTCTGACTGTCATGGGACGCATCGGAGAAAGCGTCAATCCGCGCGACCGTGAGCAGTTTCGCGCCATCTGGCAGAACGATATTGACGGATACACCGACATTGTAGAACGGATGGGTTTGCGCTAATGCAGAAGCCTGCGCTCCGCACTCTTGTGGAAGGAGGCGCCGTGATTGCTATCGGCGTCTCCATTCTGCTGTTGCTGCCGTCGCAGATCAATCCGATCGCGGCGCTGCAGACCAGAATGTCGCCGGGCCTCATCCCGCTGATGGTAGCCATCGGCCTGATTCTTGCGGGCATCGCCCTGATCGTGCAGCCACTGCTGAGCAAAACCGACGTCGATGCAATTGACCTTGACCAAAGCAGTACTATCCGCGTTGCGGCTACGGTGCTGCTGCTGGTCGCCTACACGATGATCTTCCCGCGGCTCGGTTTTGTTGTGACCAGCAGCCTGTTCATCGGGTTCTTCACCTGGTTCTTCGGAGCGCGAGACCCGTTGAAGATCACGTTGCTGGTGGTGCTGACACCGCTGATTGTGTGGCTGTTCTTCGAGAAGCTGTTCCAGATTCCGCTTCCCAGTGGTTTGCTCATATAGCTGATATATGCGAGGCGTAGCACACTATGCTTGATATTCTTTGGCCCTCATTCGAGCTGTTCTTCACTCTGCAGAACGTTCTGGTTGTTGCGCTGGGACTCTTTATCGGTATCACTATCGGGGCCATTCCGGGGCTCAACGTTCCGATGACCGTTGCGCTTCTGCTACCGATTACCTTCTACATGCAGCCGGTAACCGGTATCAGTCTTCTGCTGGGCGTGTACAAAGGCGGCACCTACGGAGGTTCCATCTCCGCAATTCTCATCAACACGCCGGGAGCACCAGCGGCTGCGGTAACCTGTCTCGATGGCTACCCGCTGGCACGGCAGGGCAAAGCCGGCAAGGCGCTGAAAGCGTCTATCTACGGCTCGGTGATCGGCGAGTTTATCAGTGATCTTGTGCTGATCACAATTGCGGCCCAGATCGCGCGCGTTGCCTTGCGCTTTGGCCCACACGAGAAATTCTCGCTCGTCATTTTTGCACTGACCACAATCGCCTTTGTTTCAAGTGACCAGAAGACCAAGGGCCTCATCGCCCTGTTGGTGGGCCTGTTCTTCCAGACAATCGGCATGGATCCGGTCTCGGGTTCACCCAGGTTCACGTTCGGCATATTCCAGCTGATCGGCGGGATACCCTTTCTGCCGCACCTGATCGGCCTTTTTGCCATATCCGAGTTCCTGATTCAGATCGAGAAGCGAATCGAAAAAGGCAAACTCGATCTGGTAGTTCCCCGGCCGTCTCATCCGGATGACGACCGGGTGACGTGGCCGGAGTTCCGCGCCAACATCCGCACCATTCTTCGTTCAACGTTGATCGGAATAGGGATTGGCGCGCTGCCCGGCAGCGGTTCGTCGATCTCGGCGTTTGTTTCCTACGGGGCTGCCAAGAACGCCTCGCCCAACCCGGAACAGTACGGCAAGGGTTCACTGACCGGCGTATTTGCCGCCGAGACCGGGAACAACGCCGTTACCGGTGGAGCGCTGATCCCGCTGTTGACTCTCGGA
This sequence comes from Spirochaetales bacterium, assembly GCA_007123465.1. Taxonomy (GTDB): domain Bacteria; phylum Spirochaetota; class Spirochaetia; order DSM-27196; family PWMO01; genus PWMO01. The sequence goes on along the minus strand of SKLB01000279.1, from coordinate 286 downwards.
ATACCCGGTGACCCGATTACCGCAATCATGCTGGGCGCCTTCCTGGTGCACGGACTCACCCCGGGGCCCGACCTCTTTGTGCAGTCGCCAACAATCGTATACGCTATCTTCGTTGGCCTGATTGTGGCCAACGTCATGCACTTCTTCATCGCCCTGCTGGGCGTTAAGCTGTTCACGCGCGTTCTGTCCATGAGCCGCGCGTATCTCTTCCCTATCGTGCTGGTGATCTGCATGGCAGGGGCGTTTACCACCAACAGCAACGTGTTCGATGTCTACATCATGCTGT
>SKLB01000144.1 GCA_007123465.1 Spirochaetales bacterium | reverse complement strand
GCCCGGCAGCGCCACCCATGACAGCGCATAGTGCAGAAATCTGCTTCGCATATCCCCTGTAACGGCGCAAATCAGACTGCTGCTTCAATTCCGGCTTCAATTTCAGCGCCCCGCTCAACCGCGCTGCAGCGTCTCTTTGACCGCCAGCGCCATCACCGCCGCTCCGGCAAAGCCAACGGCTGCCACCACTGGAGCGGCCGCAGCCAGGCCCAGGCCGGCTGCGGCAAATCCCACCAGCACCGGGCTGGCGGCGCCGCCGGCGTCGGTTACGGTGCGCCACAGCGCCAGGAACTCCACCACCCGGCCGTGCGGCGCCATGTCTGTACTCAGAGTCATATTGATGCCGGCGCCAAGACCGTTGCCAACGGCCACCACCACCGCCAGCAGTACAAACAGCGCCGGGGTAGCGGCCAGCGGCAGCAGCAGAAAACCCATAGAGAAGATCAGCATGCACGGTATGGCGGTGTTCTTGCGCCCCCAGCGGTCCATTATCCAGCCGGCCGGATAGAACAGCGCCAGTTCCACCAGATAGGCCACCCCAAACAGCAGTCCGATGCCCGAGGGTGTCATGCCTATCAGATCACCCCACAGCGGGAAGACTACCTTGCGCGCCTCGCGGATCAGCTTCAGCGCCAGCACCGCAGAGCCGGCGGTCAGGAACACGCGCCGCTGTTGGCGCAACAGCTCCAACGAGCGCCGCAGCGAGTTGCGCTGCCACTGCGGGGACCCGTCGCGCGGCTGGTGGCTGTCATCGGGCACAAATCTGCCTACCAGCGCCAGCACCGCGGCGCTGAAGATGCCGAAGAGCACAAAGGTTGCACGGAAGCCCAGCCAGTCCGCTACAAAGCCGCCCATCACCGGCCCGATGGATGAGCCCATGCGCGTCTCGCCGCCCAGCAGGGACAGCGCCCGGCCGCGACGCCAGCCAGGAACCAGCTCACGGAAGTACGCCAGGCGCGCCAGGAAGAACAGCGTATGTACCGCTCCCAGTCCAAACAGAATCGGGGCCATCATCCACGGCCGCCGGATCAGGGCGGCAACCAGCGCCAATAGCGCCTCCACGGTAAGCGCGCCCAGCATGGCGCGCTTCTTGCCAAAACGGCCGATCAGCATACCGCCGGGGATATTGCCCAGCAGCGAACCCAGCGCAAACATCGCCATGATGATCCCGGTCTCTGACAGACCGGCGCCGAGTGCGCGAATGTGCAGCGGTAGAATGGGAAGAATGACTCCGGCGCCTGCAGACCACAGCAGGGCGGGCACGTAGAACGGGAGAATGAAAGCGCGCAGCCGAAACTCCGTGGTGCTCACAGCAGCCAAGAGTAGTCCAAGCCGCAACCGCGGTCAACTACGGCTCAACCCACCACCCGTTCCAGCACGTAGACAAAGTTGCGGTCTGTGCCAAAGACTACCCAGCGGCCGGCGATCACCGGCGGGCTCAGAATTGCACCCTCGATCTCCAGCTCCCAGATCACGCGCCCGTTGCGCGCCGACAGCGCTACCAGCCGCGGCGGGCGCGGATCGATCTCGCGTTCTACGGAAGCCGTCCACGCGCCGAATCCGGGCAGCTGCTGCTGAGGGTCAGCGGAGTCGTCTTCACCGCGCAGCCCCACGTAGACGCGGTCACCTGCAATAGTCGGCGCGCTGCTGGTGCGCCGCGAGAACTCGCGCTGCCAGACCTGCTCTCCGCTGCGCGTATCCAGCGCGCGTACCACGTTGTCTCCGCCGGTAACAATCACGTTATTGCGCCACACCGCCGGCGCCTGGAAGTCCAGGATGTTGAGGTTGTCCCGGAATTCCAGAAACGGGTTGCGCGGCCGGTCAGCACCCCAGCGGGACTCGGCGCGGTGCACCCACTCAATCTCGCCGCTGCGGCGGTTCAGGGCGTAGTGGCGGTACTCCCAGTAGTCGCCACGGCTGCGGCTGGTAGCCATGAAGACCCGCTGATCGGTAACCGCCGGAAAGGAGTACCAGGTGGCGTCCATTATCTCGTCGGGCAGCAGCCAGTGATAGTCGCGGGTGTTCAGGTCGTAGGCTCCCAGGGTACGCGGATTGCTGATTGGCCCGCGTGCAAAGTACATCACGTCATCGAATATCTGGAACGAGTCGCGGTGCCAGATGGGATTGGCAATCTCGTGCACCAGCTCGCCCTCCAGGTTGAGGAAGTGCGTCCCACCGCCGTCGCTGGAGAAGATCACTAAATCATCGTGTCGCAGCACAGTGGACTGTACCGTGCGGCCGGTCTGGTAGCGCCACAGCTCGCTGCCGTCCTGCTTGGAGACGGCGTAGGCGTGGCCGTCATTGGAGCCGAAGTAGACGTTGCGGTCATCGGCGTACGGAATAGAGTTCACCGGTGCGCCGGTCTTGAACACCCAACGCATGTAGCCGGTCTCGATGTCCATGGCGTAGAAGTTGCCGTCGGTTGAGCCGAAGTACATCACGTTGTCCTTGATGACAAGGTTATTGAAGGCAAACGCACGCATCTGCTCGCTCTGCAACTGCAGCTTCCAGCGGATGCCCAGCGGCGGCGGCATAGGATTGGAGGTGTGACCGCGGCCACCCTCACCGCGAAACGCCACCCAGTCATCGCGCAGCCCGCAGCCTGCAAACAGCAGCACACCGAGCACCAGCAGCGCAGCTGCCGCGCAACGTCGCGCCGCGCGGCGGGCCATAGACGGACTGTAACCGGCGCATAATCGCTTCATAGCCAACTCCTAGTAGCGCAGACCGCGCAGGCTGAACATGCGGCGCAGCAGCCCACGCACGCCGTCTGTGCGGCTGGCCTGGATTACTTCGCGGTAACTCTGCTGGATCGATTGCCACATCGAACCGCGTTCGTCCTCCGCTGCATGATCACGGTAGCGCAGACGCGTGTAGTCAGCGGCAAAGCGCCGCAGCTCGTTGTAGCGCTCGGCGTACTCCAACGCGGTTTGCGACGGCGCTTTGATCTCGTAGCCGGCGGCGGCCAGCTTCATCAGCAGCGCGGTGTACAGCGCGCGCGCTCCGCGGTAGCCGCGGCGATGTGCCAGCGCCACCAGATAGCTCTCTCTGGCGTAGCGGTAGGCGTAGAGCCCCAGCAGCGTCAGCGCGGCCAACCCCAGCAGCAGGATCCCGACCTCGCGCCACGGAAAAACAAAACCGGCCATGCGGTCACTGCGCGGATCGAGCATCGGAATCACCACTTTGAGCTCATTGGGATCATCACCGGGCGCCGGCGGAATTGCGTGAGCGGTGGGTTCAAAGTCAATCCAGCCGTAACCGGGAACGTAGTACTGCACCCACGAATGCCGGTGCGATGTAGTCACCAGGTAGAGGTCGCGCAGCGAGTACTGCTTGAGTTCATCGATCTGCTGCTGCAGCACCCACAGGCCCTGCATGTGCGACATTGTCTGCAACTGACGCGACGCCAGATAGCCGGTCACCACCCGCGACGGTATCCCCGCCATGCGGCCCAATATGGCCGCGCTGTTGGAGAACTCTACGCAGTCGCCGGTGCGTGTCCGGTCCATGAAGCGTACCATGTGCGCAGTAGAGACATTGTCATCGTAACCGGCCTTGTACTGAAAGTCCGAAAAGCTGCGCAGAATGGCGTCAATGGTCTGGAAATGTCCGCCGTCGGCCGGCACACGTTGATCAAGATGCGCCTGGAAGACCTCGCGGTCCGAATCGAGCAACTCGATCTGCAGATAGTCCTGCAGTCGTTGTTGATCACGGTCAAAAAGTCCGCGTGCGCGCGCAAGCTCGGCCGAAGCGGGGGTACTCATCTGCGACTGCGAGGCGTAATGATAGCTGAACGGGTAGTAGTTTGATCGATAGACGGTCGGCTCAACCGCGTAGGGCCGGTACTGCAGCACGCGGTCAGGGATGGTGGAGAAGAAGCGGATATCCTCCAGCTGCCGCGCGCGATCCGCGCTGCGGCCACGGTTGCGCCAGGTACCGATCAGCCGCATGGTTGTCAGATCATTGAGCGGTTCATCAACGGCGCGCTGGAAACCGCGCCTGGCGTCAAAACGGTCATAGTATGAATCGGCAGCGTATATCGGATCGCGCGATCCGGCTACCACCATCACCGCGCGCTGCTCGGTTGGCCCGTCACCGTTTGTCCCGACGGCTCCCCACTGGTCAGCCGGGACACCCTCCAGGCCTCCGCCGGGATGGTCTGCCAGATCACCGTTGTCTCCGTTATCTCCCTCGCCCAATCCGTCCAGTCCCTGCCCGCGCAGACTGCCGTTGGGCAGACCGTCACTCCACTGGTCCATCGGAATCGGGCTTGAGTCCGCCGGCCGGTTGAGCAGGTTGACCACCGGGTTGTGCTCGAGAAAGCCGGCCGGGACCACAAACGCCAGTAGCAGCAGCAGCGGCAGCACCACCGCCAGAAACGCGATTGCCTCGCGCCCGACGCGGCCACGCGCGCGCTCAGTGGCGCTGCGCCGGTGGCTCGGCTCCTCGGCGGTGGAGGCTGCAAAGGCAGAGCGTCGCGACGCCGCATACAGTACCAGCCCGTGGAACAGGAACGCTGTAACCATCAGCGCAAAGAGCACTCCGCTGGCCACCACGCTCTCGGCGAAGATCTCTTCGGAGGCGCGCGAGAATATCAGCAGCCGGTAGTAGATGAACGCCAGGAAGAACTGCTCCAGTGCAAAGGCCCAGCGCACACGCGCGCCAATATGGAACACCAGTACCGTCAGCACAAAGCCCGCCGCACCGGCAAACAGTGCCATCCAGAATGATGAGTCAAACCCGGAGACCGCGGCCGCAAACCCCAGCAGAACTACCAGCGCAGTGATCAACCAGCGTCCGGGCCTCATGCGCGGCGGCGCCAGGAAGTAGGCAATTGCCATCTCGAGCGGCACCAGCGCAAACCAGATCAGCGCGGTACGAAAGTCGTACGATATGACAACCGCCGGGTGCAGCGCCGGCGCAGCAAACGCTATGGTGTAGAGCAGCAGTCGCGACCAGAATAACAGCGTCATGATGCTCTCCTTGTGGGGATCGGGCCAAAGAGATCAACCGCGAGCTGCTGTCGATCCACTACGGTCCAGGTTTGATTCTCTTCAATAGCCACCATTGGCCTGGGCTTGTCCCGCAGCCTCATCCAGCGCCGCGGCAGGGCGCCGGGAACCATGGCGTAGCCGAGGTCCACCACCGTCACCGCTGCAGCATCGGCCTGCTGCACTTCGGTACAGAACAGATGCGCCTGCACCTGCGGACGACGCTGCAGAAACGCCGGCAGCTCGCTGTCGTAGGGTGTGGTAAACACCACAACCAGGCGATCCTTGGGGTCGTGGAACAGCCCCGGCGGCTCGGGAACAAACCCCAGCGTTCCGATCTCCGGGCCGGCTTCGTCGATGTCCGATTCGCTTTCCAGCAGCCGTTCGCCATCGGCGGTTACCAGTCGAAACTGATAACTGTCCTGCAGTCGCTTGACCTGCCGCATAAACGCCAGCGCCCAGCCTTTGACAAAATCGAGATGCACCAGGGACTCAAGGCTCTCGGTGCTCCGTCCCCCGGGCGGCCGGAAGTGGCGCAGATAGACGGTAATGACCTGGGTCTGGTCCTGCGTCAGCGGTGAGATGCGGGTGTAGATTTCTGATATGCGCGATGAAGCCTTCCAGTTGATATCGCGGAAACGGTCCCCGGGCACGTACTCGCGCATGTAGTAGCGCTGCTCCTCGGGACTCGCGCTGCGGCTGGTCTCGCGCTCACCGCCGGCGGCATAGACAGCCGGCAGATCCTGCTGGGTCAGTATCGGCGGGCGTATCGGAATAGCGCGTGAGAAGCGCGGGCCAAATCCGGCGCGCACCAGGCCGAACAGGTCGCGTACCAGGAAACTGCAGCGGCAGTGCAGCACACCGCTGAACGGCAGATAGAGCGGCACAGGGAAATGGTCGCCGCTGGTTGCCGCAGCGTCCTTGTACAACGAGAACGAACTGTGCGCTGAGCAGACCAGGCGCCCGCGCAATACCGCGTGCATGCGGTAGAACCACCAGCTGCGCGCGCCTTCTATCTCAATGCGCTGCTGTTGCCGGTTGAACCGCGAGTAGAGCGGCACCGAACTGTGCCACTCGATCCGCCTCGCCGTGAAACGGACCGCCTGCAGCCGCGCCAGTAGAGCCAGCAGTAGAAGCAGCAGCAGAATTACGCTGCTCAGGAACAACCCGACCGGCTCGCGCATGGCCGCGCTGCGCGCGAACAGGTAGATCGAAAGCGCGCACAGCGCACTTCCGGGCAGGGTAAGCGGGTAGTAGACGGCAATTCTGCGCCAGGCGCTAGCGAGCCACTTCAACCGGGACAGTCTCCAGTATCTCTTCGATCACGGTGGATGCCGGCTGCGCGGAGTTCTTCATCACCAGGCGGTGAGTCACCGCAGCCGGCATAATCTCTTTAACCAGGTCAACGGCCACAAAGTCGGTTCCACGGATCATCGCCAGGGCGCGGCTCATGCGCGAAAGCTTGACACCGGTTCGCGGACTGGCACCCACCGCCACATCTTCGTGCTCGCGGCTGCGGCGTACGCAGGCAACGATATAGGTTACCACCTCCGGGTGAATCGAGACTTCATCGACCATCGACTTCCACTGCAGCAGCTGCTGATACGGTACAGCCGGCGCAAAACCGGCCCAGGCGTCTTCACGACCGTGACGCTGGACGATACCGGCCTCGTGGCGCTCATCGGGATATCCCATCGACAGCTGCACCATGAAACGGTCCAGTTGCGGTGCCGGCAGCGGGAACAGGTGCGCTCCTTTGAGATTCATGGTGGCAATGATGAAAAACGGATTCTGCAGCTCGAAGGTCTTGCCTTCCACGGTTACCGTCTGCTCTTCCATTGCCTGGAAGAAGCTCCCCTGGGTCTTGGGAGTCAGAAGATTGATCTCGTCGCACAGTACAAAGTGAGCGAAAATGGGGCCCTTGTTGAACACCAGGTCGTGCGATGTCCCGTGAATGCGGTTATACCCCAGAATGTCCTGCGGCAGCAGATCCACGGTGCACTGAATGCGGCTGAAATCATCCATCGCCGGCGATCCGGAACCGGCCTGACCGCGCTGGTGGTTGCCATCCCACGAGATGGAACCCGCCAGCGCCTTGGCCAGCGATGTCTTGCCAACCCCGTGCGAATCGGCCAGCAGCACGTGCCCTCCGGCGATGTGCGCCGCCAGCAGATGTTCCAGCTTGCGCCGATCTATAGAAATCACCGACTGTATATTTTTGATGAGCTCGGCAACGCCACGCTCAACAGCTTCTACACTATTATGAAGGTCCATCAGTTCGAATGTAGAGCGGGACAGTCACAATGTCAATCAAACAGCTCAATTGATGCTAACTGCCACCAAGCCTGGTGACAGCGTCGGTGGACAAAAAAAGGTTCAAAATGTTGCCGATTTTGCAGATTAAAACATCGAAATGCTGTATGTTTAGACGGCACAGAGTCGAAGTGAGTGGGCGACCGGGTGCGGTTTCTCCGTCCTGCACCCGGGTTTCTCGCCTCCAGCTAAGGCATCTTCTGCGTTCTTGCCGGCGTCGTGGCGGGCAGCGGGCGTCTTCCCGTCACGGCACCACCTTTTCTTGCCGCCGAGCTTCCGGTAAAACTGCTTTCCACTCCATTGTCCCTACCGCTGCCGATGTGCTAAGAGTAACACGCTATGAACGGCGCCGGCGGCTTATCCAGCTTTCAAGCGATTGTCGTTTTTCTGAATGTGCACCCGCTGTTTGCAGTGGGAGCGATGCTGCTGCTGGGATACCTGCTGAGCCGCGCTGTAGAGCGCGTCGGGTTACCCGAGATTACCGGCTTCATTGGCGCGGGTCTGCTGATGAGCAGGCACGTGAGCGGGATCGTATCGCGAGAAGCGGCGCTAGAGCTGCTTATTATTGCCGAGGTAGCGCTGGGGCTGATCTGTTTTACCATCGGCGCCGAGCTCTACCTGCCCAAACTGCGGCGCGTGGGACGCCAGGTCGGCTGGATTACCGGCAGCCAGATCGGGCTGAGCTTTGTGGCGGTAACGCTGATGATGCTGCTTCTGGGAATCGCCTTGCCATTCGCCCTTCTGCTTGGGGCGGTAGCCGGCTCTACGTCACCGGCTGCCACGGTGATGATTGTGCACTCCCTGCGCGCGCGCGGCAACTACGTTAACTATCTCTTCGGCACCGTTGCGCTTGGTGACGCCGCAGCCATCGTGTTGTTCAGCATCCTGCTGGCCTTCCTGCCGGCTACCACCGCTGCCGGGGTCAGCGTCTCGGCGGCAGCCCTGGCCTTATCGACCGTGGGAGACCTGTTGCTCTCGCTGCTGCTGGGCGTCTGCGCCGGAATGGGGATCCACCTGATTGTACGCCGGCAGGAGATCGCCGGTGAGGTACTGATAGTCACCCTCGGTTTCGCATTTCTTGGTACCGCTGTGGCAACGGTGTTCGGGCTTTCACCGCTGCTGCTGAACATCGCCGCCGGCGCTACCGTTGCCAACGCATCAGCGCGCAATTCGCGCGTCTTTCGCGCACTCAAACCACTGACTCCCCCGATATACGCCCTGTTCTTCGTCATCGCCGGCACCAAGCTCGACCCGTCGATGTTCGCACAGCCGCTGCTGCTGCTGCTTGGCGCGAGCTTCGTGATGGCCCGCTGGTTCGGCAAGTACTTCGGTACGCGTGCGGGGGCACGCTTGAAAAAGATCGAGCAGCCGATTGGGCGCTACCTGGGTATATCGCTGTTTCCGCAGGCCGGTGTGGCACTGGGATTGATCCTGCTGCTGCAACTGCTGACCGAAGGGGCGGCGGTTGAGGTGCAGCACGCCACTTCAACCACGGTGAACATCGTCTTGTTTGCGGTCTTTGTCAACGAGATAGTCGGGCCACCGCTGTCGCGGCTGGCAACGGTCAAAGGTAACCGGATGGAGGTCTAATGGAGATTCAAGACACCCTGGCACCCGAGTGCTGCACAAGCAAGCTGGTTGCCAGGAGCAAGGACGAGGCGCTGAACGCGCTGGCGGCGCTGGCTGCCAGAAGTCCGGCCTGCGCGGGTATTTCGCAGCAGTCGATTTACGGTGTACTGGCCAGGCGCGAGAGCCAGGGGACTACCGGATTTGGCAACGAGGTGGCGTTGCCGCACGCGCGCCTCGAAGGGCTGACGCGCTTTGTTGTCTTTGTTGCGGTGGCCCCACGTGGGGTGGCCTTTGATGCCCTGGACAAGAAGAAAGTGCGGCTCTTCTTTGTGATTCTGGGACCGCCGGAGCAGGTCAACCAGCACCTGCGGATTCTGGCTACAATCTCGCGGCTGGTGGCACACACCGGACTCAAGCGGGAGCTGATCTCAGCGCGCTCGGTGGAAACAATGATCGAGTCGCTGGTGCGCAATATTGGCGAACCTCTTCCCGCCGGCCAGGGGCAGCAGCGCGAATTCATGAAGCTGATGCTCATCAGCCTGTACGTTGAAGAGCACCTGTACGAAATCCTCGAAGTGCTGGTGGAGCTGGGCGTTGAAGGCGCCAGTATTCTTGATGCCAGCGGGATGGGACGCTATATCTCCAACGTGCCAATCTTTGCCGAGTTCATCGGCTTCATGCAGGAGCGCAAGAACTTTGCCAAAACCATTCTGGCCCTGGTGCCCGAGCGTCACGTGCATAAGATTGTTGAGAGTATCGAGAGCGTCACCGGAGATCTGGACACGCGCGAGGGCGCCGCGATTGTGGTACTGGACATCAGCCTGTATAAGGGTACCATGAAAATGATGTGACGCTGCGCTGAAGGCTGAAGAAAAGCAGCCCCCGGTCTGAAGCCCGTCCCAACCAACCAAATACCGCGCCACAGAAAACGCGAAAACGGCCGTCACTGAGAGGAGGCGTAGCAGCGACGACCAACGGATCTTTCAGACCGAAGGGCTATACATATTCACACACCCGCTACCGGGCGACGCCCGGCAGTAGCGCACGACCACAATATACCACCAGGCGAGTAAAAATACCAACAAAGCTTACTATTTTATTCTACCACTGCTGAAGGTTTCCACGCGCCCGCCGTAGGTCCTGCGCAGATTCTCTTCACCAAACACCGCTTCTACCGGTCCGCAGGCAACGATACGCACATTGAGCATTGCCACCAGGTCGAAGTACTCCTCCACGGACTGAAGGTCGTGATGCACAATGATCAGCGTTCTGCCCTGCTGCCGCATCTGGCGCAGGATATGTACAATCGCACGCTCGGTGCGCGCGCCAGGAAGCTACGCTGCTGCTGACCGCCGGAGAGTTCGCTGATCTGGCGCCCGGCGTACTCGGTCATGGAGACGCGCTCGATCGCCTTGATCAGGGTGCACTTACCGGCGCCATTGGGCACCTCCAGGTCGATATCCCACAGCACCGGTGTCTCTTCGTAGGTCACGGTGAGGTCGGTAATACGCACTGCAATTGTTGTTGTATCATTCATTGAAATCGCTCACCTCTGCTTCGCTTTCGTCACCGCATTCGCAGGCATCTTCGCCCCAGAGCATCGCCTCGCGGCATAGTTCGCGGCCCTGGGGACTCGGCAGCAGGTCACCGTGGTGCTCGCGCACCAGACCGTTGGCAACCGTGCGGTGTATCACACTGCCGGTCGTCAAGCGCTTGCGGCAAAATCCGGCAAAAACAACAACAATTTTGGCACCACGTTTATCTTGTTGCGCTGGACTCGATCACGCCTTACAATAGCCGCATGCAGCTCAGCAGCCGCCTCGATGAAGTGCGTTCACGGGTCCACGGGATTCTCGAAGACGGGTATCGCCTTGAGTTCAATACGGTAGAGAAGATCCTCGACCACTATTTCTCGCAGCGCTTCCTGCCGCTATGGTACTTCTACGCCAACAGTGCGGACGAGATTGCCAGTCACGTATTCGCTATCACCCAGCTCCTGAATGCTCAGCACGCCTACCTGACGCAAGTCAGTGCCGACGGCCGCGCAATCACCTACCTGCTGAATGTCGGCCGCGACTATCCCGGGCGCCTGGAAGCAATCCTGCAGGAAAACCTGTCGATGGAGATCGGGTCCTTCGACGCTGTGCGTACGCGCTCGGGTATCGGGATCATCACGCTGGAAAAACGCGGCCGCGCGCGCATGCTTGCCGGCAGACTGCAGGTTGAAGACGCCGATCTGCTGCTTGCGCGGACGCGCCGCTACGGAACACAGCAGCAGCACCGCCACACCGAAGAGTTTCTGCAATGCCTGACACCGGAGTACGTGCTGGAGGAACTCGCCAGCACCGCTGACCCACCGCGGATTCATCGGCACCAGAGACTGTTCGAGCGCGCCATTGAGAGCAAATCAGCGGTGGTCATAGCCCAGGCAACCGACCAGGAGCGAGCCGGTGAAAACGAGCGCTTGACCAGCAGCGAGACACGCATTGCGGTCGCGCTGCAGAATCCTTCACCCAGCTTTGCAATTGACGGGGTCTCGGTTTTCACGCGCCACAGCGTCAATATTCGCCGTGCCTACTTTGACAGTTTTCCCTACGGAGAGTCCAGAGAATACGAAGTGGGGGTACTCTCGATCTACGTTGCCTCGGATACACCGACTGGTGAGCTGGTGGCTGAACTGGAGCAACTCTCGTCGTACTTCAATCCGGCTGAGAAGAATACTACCCTGACGCTGGTTGAAGAAGCCATCCGCACCATCTCGCGGCCAGATGCTGCGCAAGAAGAAGCCGCCGCAGCGCTCTCCACGCTGCGCCGCGTCGCTGCCCGTAACGGTGACCTCAGCACCGCCGAGGAACTCGGCGTCTTCCTGCTCAATTCGCTGACCGACTTCTTTGACGGTGCAAGCCGCCTGGGAGTTGCCAACAACGACGCGGTGATGCAGATGCTGCTGCGCTTTGAGGCATTCGAAGAGTTCTGGGTGGAACAGAACGAAGGTCGCCGCAGCCGCCACCTGCCGGCATTCCGGACCAAGCACAACGGCGCGCGCGGCACGGTCAAGGGCGGGCTGCGAATCGATCCGATTGTAGAGTTTGTAGAGGTCTCGGCGCTGGCGTTCATGATGACGTGGAAGTGCGCCCGCTCGCGTATTCTGTTTGGTGGCGGTAAAGGCGGACTGAAGATCACCGCAGACTATCACAAGAGTGACGAGCTGGAGGCGTTCGACACACTGGCAAATTTTGGCCGAGCGCTTTTCCTTGTCACTGGACCGTTTCGCGATGTACCCGCCGGTGACGTCGGCTGCGGACCACGCGAAATCGGCAACATGTTTGAAGGCTTCAAGAGTGCGCTGCGGGATCTTGCGCTGATGGCCTACGGTGTCAAACACGGCGCCACGCTGTTCGGCAACCGGGTGGTGTCAACCGTTGAAGCGCGGCGGATCATGCTGCAGGGCTTCGGTATAGACTACCAGAATCGCGCCAACATGCGCGAGCTGGTCTTCAGCG
>SKLB01000333.1 GCA_007123465.1 Spirochaetales bacterium | reverse complement strand
CGTAGCCGAACAGCTCGCTTTCCAGCACTCCGTCGGTCAGCGATGCACAGTTGACGCGTACAAACTTCTCTTTGCTTCGATCGCTGGCGTTATGAATGGCGTGTGCAAACAGCTCCTTGCCGGTACCGCTCTCACCGCACAACAGCACGGTTGCCGGCGATGCCGCCGCTACGCGGGCCTTCTCTACGGCGTGCACAAAATTGGGTTGCTTTCCAATCAGATCATCAAAAATGTATCTGGCTTCCAGCTTGCGGATAATCTGTTGTGCCTGACGCAGTTCGCTGGTCAGGCGGCGGATCTCAGTCAGGTCCTTGATGACCGCAACGCTGCCCTTGATTTCGCCTTTGACAATGATAGGCGCGGCATCCACAATTACATCCTTGGCGTGGGGGCCAACCTTCAATCTGGCTCCGGTCACCGGCCGGCCGGTGGAGAGAACCCGCATGTGGATACTCTCTCCCTCTGCAATATCAACGGTGCACGCCTGACCGATGACACCGTCTCTGGGAAAGCCGGTTACACGGGTGTAGGCCGGGTTGACCGACACCTGAATACCGCGCTCATCAACCACGGAAATGGCGTCCTGGGTCGAGTTGAAGATTGCTTCCCACATGATGCGCATTTCGCGCAGGTTGGTGATCTCCTCGGCCAGTTCTACCAGTCTGGTCACATCGCGGAACACGGCGAATGCGCCGATAGTGCTTCCGGTCTCATCGATGATCGGCATCCGGCTGGCAATGATGTTGGTATGGCCCAGCGGGTGTTTCCAGTCTATTTCCGGAACACCGCTTTCAAGCACGTTCGGCAGGCGTGTCGAGGAAATAACCTCGCGAATATCGCGGCCAATGACGTCCTGAGCACGGCGCTTAGTGAGTTCCTCGGCCGAACGGTTGAACAGCGTAATGCGGGCGTTGTTATCAACGGCGATGATGCCGTCGTGGGTTGAGTTGAAGATGATTTCCAGTTCCGAGATCATCTCCGCCTCAAGTCGAGATCGAGCCACGAGGTCACTCCTGGTCATGTTACTCAAACAGGGTTACACTGATGACTTCCTGCGAGCGAGCCCTGATGCGCGCCAACGTTTGCTGACTTGGTTTATCATCGAGTTTGATAGTACAGCAGGCGGTGTGGTTGCCGTCAAAAATGACGTTTTCCAGCTCCTGGGCGTTGATGTCCTGCTGTTTCAGTTCGGTCAGCACATTTGCGAGGACCCCGGGTCTGTCGTAGTGGCGCACTGCCAATTGCCACTTGGCCGGAGTGAAACTGCTGCGATTGACCCAGTTTGGAACCTGTCCTCTGCTGCTGTATTCGCGCACGATTCTCACCGCTTCGGCGGCCACCGCGGACTGCGCCTGCTCGGTAGCCGCACCGATATGGTGCGTGACAACCACGTTGGGCCGATCCTTGAGCGGGCTGTCAACCGTGCCGCTCTTGGCTTCCGGTTCGTCGCCTATGACGTCGAGTCCAGCGCGTATGACGCCGGAATCGAGCGCGGCCAGCAGCGCATCCTGTTCTACCAGCTCGGCGCGCGATGTATTCAACAGGATGGCACCGGGTTTCATCTGTGCCAGGCGCTCGGCATTCATCAGCCCGCGTGTGTCTTTGTTCAAAGCGCTGTGCAGCGATACCACGTCCGAAGCGCTGATACAATCCTCGATTGTGGCACAGAATCCCACACCGTGCGCAGCGGCAATCTCGTGAGTCAGCGAGCGTGACCACGCAATGACCCGCATATCGAATGCCCGCGCCCGTTTGGCAACCTCTTTGCCGATCTGGCCAAAACCGATGATGCCGAACGTCAAACCGGCAACCCCGTTGGCCTTGGAGTACAACGCCTTGTTCCAGACGCCGGAACGGAAATCGTTGACGTTATCGGCTATGTGGCGGTCCAGCGCCAGCAGCAGGCCGAGGGTCAGTTCGGCCACGGCAATTGAGTTCTTTCCCGGGCAGTTTGCAACGTAGATACCGCGCCGGTTGGCGGCGTCGAGATCGATGGTGTTGACTCCCGCTCCGGCACGGACGATGAGGCTGAGGTCTTCAGCGGCATGAATGGTCTCAGCGCTTACCTTGGTCGAACGTACAATCAGAATCGCTGCTGCTCCTATCTTGGTTGCCAGTTCGGCGGCGCTGAGTCCTGGCTGGTACGACACCTCGAGGCCGGCGCTTGTGAGCTCGTCGACGGCATGGTCCGGTATTGAATCTGCGATAAGTACCTTCATAGTGGTATCCTATACCCGCATCGGCAAACGCGCAATCAGTAGTGCAACGCCGGGCGTATCAACGCTGAGAGGTGTCTCGGGCCAGCTCGGCAAACATCGGAAAGAACTCGCTCATACGCGGATGCGGTGCCGGCTGCTCTGCACGAATGCCCGGGGTATAGCCATTGCGGGCAAACCGCTGCAGGATTTCTGCATCGCGCGAAGCGATGTGTATCGGAACCGAAAGATGCGCGTCCTGCTCTCGGATCGGACGTTGCGGCTGATGGTCACCAAAGACAATAATTATCGGACTGCGATCGTGATCCATGAATCGATCGATATACTCGCTGAGCACGGTGAACACGTACGATATCGAGGCCACAAACCCTTCATCCAGCTGGCTGCCTCCGCCCCAGGTGTTGTCAAACCTGAGGATCTCATCCGAGCGTTCATGATAGATCGTTCCATCGCCGAGTGCGTCCCACTCTTCGATGTAGGGCGGAATGCGGTTGAACGGTGTATGGCTGCTGACCAGCTGGTAGTACGCCAACAGCGGCCGTTGGTGCGCTGCGCCACCGGGGGCCCGGACTTGCTGAATATGCTTGTGCGCTTTCCAGATAGCGAACTGGTCGGTTATGGGAACGTAGGAGAACCCGGGGCCGTGGTAATCAAAGTCTCCTTCGTAGGCCACCAGCGCATCTTCAAACCGATAGAGTTCCCACGCTTCCGGCCACGAGCCGTGTACCGTCCCGGGGCGCAGCGTAACCGTGTAATATCCGCCGTCGTGCAGCATCCCCGACAGCGTCGTGACCTGGTTCTCGTAGAGTTGCTCGAATCTTGGTTGCGCGTTGATCCACTGTCCGCTGAGAAAGGTTGCCTCGGCCAGCCACGAGAAGCCGCCGGCAACCGGGGAGAGCAGGTAGTTGCTCTTTATGCCGTAGCCGTGACGCTCGAGGACATCGCCGAAGCGCGCAAAATCCGGCGCCAGTTGGCGGTAGAGCTCATCGCGGCTGAAGGCGGCGTACCCGTAGGCTTCGATTACAAAGACATAGATGTCGCGGTCAAGCAGCCCCGCAAACGCGTATTCCGCGGCCTCGGGTTCAGCATCGACACGCTCATTTGCCGGCTCGGAGTATTCCACCGCGTCAACAAAGTCGAAGCCGCTATCGCCGGCCAGTGAACGTACCAGGTCGGCCGACAGCAGCTGCGGTGCGGCCAGCCCAACCAGCAGCGG
>SKLB01000003.1 GCA_007123465.1 Spirochaetales bacterium | reverse complement strand
CGGTGGATGAACAGCGGTTTCGCGCGCGCGGTGCGGAGTCACCCACCCGATTTCTGCTGACCGGATCGGCGGATATCATGGTTGTACCGGAATTGGCAGACGCATTGGTGGGACGGATGGCAGTCCAGACGCTCTACCCCTATTCTGTGTGCGAGTATCTGGGACGAAACCCAACGTTTCTCGACCGACTCTTCGAGAACCGATTTGGTTCGCTGCGTATTGAAGAGTTCCTGCGTGTCGACGCTGCGCTGTCTTGTGCCACCTTCCCCACCGTTGCGGGGAAACCGCAAGCCGAGCAGGCTATCTGGTTCGAAAGCTACTTGAGTACGATCATTCAGCGTGACATCCGCAGCATCGCGGAGATTGAGAAGCTTACCGCGATTCCCCGTCTGCTGCAGGTGCTCGCCGGCCGTGCGGGAAGTCTGCTGAACGATGCCTCGATTGCGCGTGATGTGGGACTGAACCCGGTTACCGAAAAGAGCTATCGAACCCTGCTGAACGCGTTGTTCCTTACCTTTGAGGTACCCCCATGGTTTCGCAACATCGGCAAACGGATCGTCAAGTCGGCAAAAGGTTTTGTGACCGACACGAGTCTGCTGTGCCACCTGTTGGGTCAACAGCCGGGGCAGATCCTCGAACGCCGGCCGGACCTGTTTGGCCATGTACTGGAAAATTTCGTCGCTACGGAGCTTCGGAAGCAGCTCTCCTACGGTTCTTCGGCTCGACTGTTTCATTTCCGCACGGGCGACAATCGGGAAGTAGACTTCGTGATCGAATACCCCGACGGACGATTGGCCGCGGTTGAGGTGAAAGCATCCGACCAGATTCGCAGCGAAGATTTCAGCGGGATCCGGTTTTTCTCCCAGATCGCAGACGCTGCATTCAGCTGCGGCGTGGTTCTGTACCGCGGCAGCGACGTTGTTCCGTTCGGTGACAACCTGTGGGCCGTACCACTTGACGCGTTGTGGGCGTGAGCCTCACGCCTGGTGGCGTAGCATCAGCTCGGTGGTGATCCTGGCCGAGAGCAGCACCAGCGGCATGCCGCCGCCTGGGTGGGTGCTGCCGCCGCAGAAGTAGAGCCCCCGGTAGCGCCGTGAGCGGTTGGGATGGCGCGAGAATGCGGCGCTGGGGCTGTTGGACGATATGCCGTAGAGCGCGCCGCCGTGGCTGGCGGTCCTCAGCTGGATGTCACGCGGCGTCATGACCGACTCCGCGGCGATCTCGGAGGCCAGGTCGATGCGGAAGAGCTCCGATATGCGCGTTATGACGCGCCGGCGCACGCGCGCGGTTTGGGCCTCCCAGTCCTGGCCGATATCGCACGGTGCGTTGATCAGCACAAACCAGTTCTCGCCGCCCGCCGGCGCGTCCCCGGGCGTCACCTTGCTGGTGATGTTGACGTAGATGGTGGGATCGGCGGGACACTCGTGGCGGTCAAAGATAGCGCCGAACTCATCGGGGTAGTTGCGCGAGAAGAAGATGTTGTGCAGCTCGAGCTCTGGAAACGTGCGCTTCATGCCCCAGAAGAACACCAGAGCCGATGAGGAGGGCTCGAGCTTGCGGTAGCGCACGATGTCCGGCGCCTCCTGATCCTGCAGCAGATCATCGTAGACCGGACGCACATCTGCACCGGCAATCACGGCGTCGTACGCGATATCGGCGCCGCCTGCAGTCACACCGTGCACCCGAAAGCGGCCGCGTTTGGCTTCACGGTGGTGCAGAATGCGCTCAACCGGTGTCTGGTAGTGCAACTGCACCCCCAGCTCGCGCGCCAGGCGGTCGAGGGCCTGCGGTATGGCGTAGATTCCACCGCGCACGGCGTAGGCGCCGCCGGTGTACTCCACGTGCGGAATGATGGAGAGCGTGGCCGGCGTGCGGTACGGACTGGAACCGTTGTAGGTGGCGTAGCGATTGAACAGCTGACGCAGCCGCGGACTCAGGAAGGCCTGTTCGTGTGCCTCGGCCAGGCTGCGCCCGGCGTCGATGCCGCCAACGCGCAGCAGCGACTTGAAGAAGCGTGCCGAGAAGATGGTAGAAGGCTCTCTAGGATTGTGTTCCAGGAACAGCTCGCCGGCAATGTCGTAGATTCTGCGGCAGCGCTCAAAATAGGCGTTCAGGCGCGCCTGGGACTCGCCGGTGGTACGGCGCAGCTCGGCCAGCAGCGTCTGCCTATCGGCCCAGGTGCGCAGAACCATGCCGTCATCCCAGAAGTACTTGCAGATAATCTCCAGCGGGATGAACTCGAGGTAATCCTCGCGCCGCTTTCCGGCGGCGGCAAACAGCGCATCGAATACCCACGGCATGGTCACAAGTGAGGGGCCGCTGTCGAAGCGATAACCGTCCAGGGTCTGGCTACCGGCCTTGCCGCCGGGGCCCTCCAGCCGCTCGTAGAGATCAACGTTCCAGCCGGCGGCAGCCAGGCGAATAGCCGCCGCCAGCGAACCCAGTCCGGCGCCGATGACAGCTACACTCTTAGACATGGCCTGCAATCACGTCGCGGTAGAAGTAGTAGCTGTCTTTGGGGACCCGGCGCAGGTCGGTGTAGTCACAGTAGACAATGCCGAATCGTTTGGTGTAGCCGAAGGACCACTCGAAGTTGTCGATCAAAGACCAGAGAAAATAACCGGCCAACGGGATGCCCTCCTTCAACGCCTGCGAACAGGCGGCCAGATGCCCGCGCAGGTAGTCGATACGCCGCTGGTCGGCACAGCGCGTACCGCCCGCGCTCAGCCGGTCAGCCGCGGCGCATCCGTTCTCTGTTACGTAGAGCGGCAGCGTACCGCAGCGCTGCTGCACCCAGCGCAGCTGGCGCAGCAGGCCGCCGGGGACCACCGGCCAGCCCATGTCTGTGACCGGCTGCCACTGCGCCGCGAAAGCGAAACCTTCGGGCGATTCGGGATCGGCATGGACAGCCTCTTCCCAGTAGTAGTTCAGTCCGAGGAAATCAACCGGCGCGGCAATGATTTCCAGGTCATCGGGCTCGACCGGCAGCGGAGCCTGTGGGTTGGCCGCGAGGTGGCGCTCGGGGTAACCACGGCCGAAGATCGGATCAAAGAACATGCGGCTCTGCAGGTCCAGTGCGCGATCGGCGGCGTCGGCATCCTCGGTGCGCGCACTTGCAGGCCGCGTTGCCAGCAGGTTGAGAACCGGCCCGATGCCGCGCGCTGCGCTGCTGTCAGGCGCGGCAGCGCCGGGCGTGGCCGCGCCAGCCGCAGCGGAGGTCGACGCGCGGTAGGCCTGCACCGCCAGGCCGTGGCTCAGGTTCAGATGGTGAACGGCGCAATACGCCGCGGCGCGGTCACGGATTCCCGGCGCGTGTACGCCTTCGAGATAGCCGAGTATGGCGCTGCAGTACGGCTCGTTGAGCGTGAACCACGTGCCAACGCGGTCACCGAGCGCGCGAAAGCAGTGCTCGGCGTAGTCGGCAAAGCGCAAGGCGGTATCGCGGTTGGCCCAGCCTCCGGCATCCTGCAGCGCTAACGGCAGATCCCAGTGGTAGAGCGTCACCGCCGCAGCGATGCCGGCGCCCTGCAGTTCATCGAGCAGCCGCTTGTAGTAGTCAAAGCCCGCCGGGTTGGGCGTGCCGCCGCCGGCGGGGAAGATGCGCGGCCACGCCAGCGAGAATCGGTAGGCGCCGACGCCCAGCCGCCGCATCAGCTCGACATCCTCTGGATAGCGATGGTACTGATCGCACGCCACATCGCCGTTGTGTCCGTGGGTCACCGCGCCGGGCCTGCGGCAGAAGGCGTCCCAGATACTCGGACCGCGGCCGTCCACGGCCGCCGCGCCCTCTACCTGGTAGGAAGCGGTGGCCACCCCCCACAGGAAGCCGGCGGGAAACTGCAGGTCGCTGTTACTCATTGCTGTGCTCCTGATTGCTGCCGGCGGTAGCGCAGCAGAATCTCGTCTGCTACCGCCTGGTGTTCGGCGGACCCGAGTACCGTGAGCTGCGCGCTATCGTAGCGCGCTTCAGCCGCATCCGGTGCGCCGGATAGCAATCCAAGGTCCCACTTGACTTCCAGGATAGCGCGTACCGAGCGTTCCAGCCGCTCAGCACTGATCCGGCCACTCTGGACCGCCTCGAGCACCGTCTGGTAGGCTTCCAACGGCCGTTCGGGATGCACCAGTACGTCAACACCGGCCTCGAACGCCTGCAGCGCCACCCGGCTGCGGTGGTAGTAGCGCGTCAATGCGTGCATATTGAGCGCATCGGAGAACACCAGCGAGCCGAACCCCAGCTCGCTGCGCAGGATAGGCCCCAGCAGCTCGGACGACAGGGTTGCCGGGGTCCGGTCTCCGGTGACCGCCGGAACGCTGATGTGCGCCGTCATCACCCCGATAGCGCCGGCGTCTATACCGTAGCGAAACGGCACCATCTCGACGGTCTGCAGCCGTTGACGGCTGTGTCTGACGGTGGCCGCCTCGTAGTGACTGTCCTCGTAGGTGTCACCGTGGCCGGGGAAGTGCTTCAACACCGCGGCTACGCCGTGCTGCTGCATGCCGCGCACCAGCGCGGCCACAATCCTGCCGACCACTTCGGGATCACTGCCGAACGAACGCTCCCCGATGACCGTGTTGCCCGGGTTGGTGCGCAGGTCGGCCACCGGGGCAAAGTTGACCTGAATGCCGAGGCTGCGCAGCTCGCGCCCGATGACCGCACCGAGGCGGTACGCCAGCGCAGGATCGGCTACCGCACCGACAACGTGCGGGCTCGGAATGCTCGTTGCCGGAATCTTGCCGCTGGCGCTGATCCGGCTCACGGCCCCACCCTCATGATCGGTGGCGATCAACAGCGGCAGCGCAGCGTTCTGCTGTAACTCCTGTATCAGCCGCGTCAGCTGCTCGGTAGAGTCCACGTTGAGGCCCACCAGCAGCACACCGCCGGGCTGAATCTGCTGCATCAGGCGGCGCACGTTGTCGTCGACCGCCAGCAGGCCGCGGCCGCGCTGGTCTACCGGAAACGCCGGCATGAACAGCTGCCCTACGCGTTGCTCGGTGGACAGCGCGGCCAGCACCGCATCAACCGCAGAGCGCCGCGGCTCTGCGGCCTCGGCGGCCGCCTGCGCTGAGGCTGCGGCGGCTTCCGATTCAGGGTCGGGTTCGGACTCGGGTTCGGGTTCGGGTTGCGGGTCGGGCGCAGCCGGCGGATCGTCTACCACAGCGGCGCGATCGACGCCGGCAATGGCGCTGTCGTCGGCGGCGGTTGCGGGCCGCGCCGGAGCAAGCGCGGCGCAGCCGATAAGCGCGGCACAGAGCAGCGCAGCAGCGGCGCAGCGCAGCCGCAAGCCGATAATTTGGGCTCTAACGATAGTCATTCGAGAATGCCATGGTGCAATTTTTCATACATCGCGATCATCTGGCGTCCAGGCTCTTGCATACGCCCTTGCAATCCATTACAATGCAAGCGGATAGTAAATATCGTTTTCAAACCGCCGGATGGCACTGTTCTTGCATTTATTATCACTGTGGCGGAAGCTCTGAAACATGGGAATTGCGCCGATATAAAGCTATAGTATCGCAGCAGGATGACATTTGCAATGGATAGAACAGCAGGAATTACGCAGCAGCTGACCGATCTGACCGGCATCGCGCTGCCACACGAACTTCAGCAGGAACTCCAGACTGAACTGGTGAGAAAATCAATTCACATGCTGATAGCGCTGGTTCCCGGAATTGCAGCGCTTGTGGGCGTGCAGTTCACGCTGGCACTGCTCGCAGCAGGAACGCTGTTCTACACCTACTGTGAGGTGTTGCGCATGCAGGGCTACAGCGTTGCGCTGATATCGCAACTGACTTCAGTGGCCACGAGGCAGCGCGAAATAGGACGCTTTGCCCTGGGCCCGATTACCCTCGGGCTGGGAGCAATGATCGCGCTGCTGCTCTACCCCGATCCGGCGGCCTCGATTGCAATCTACGCGCTGGCGTTTGGCGACGGCCTGGCCAGCCTGTTTGGAAAATTCTTTGGACGGCTGACAGTCCCCGCTACCGGCGGCAAGACGATTGAAGGCAGCATGGCCTGCTTTGTGGCGGTCTTCCTGACCGTGTACGCGCTTACCGGCCGCTCACTGGAGGCCGGCATCATCGCTTCAGCAGCCGCGCTGCTGGAACTCTTCCCCACCAGCGATCTGGACAACCTGCTGCTGCCGACCGGAACCGGCCTGGTTGCCGCGCTGCTGTTTATGTAACCGCAGCGCTATTTCCACAGGTAGATAGTGTGCATGCGGTAGCCGAACACCGCGGTAGCGCTGACCAGCAGCACAAATCCGGCAACCGCCAGCCACAATGAAGGCAGATAGAAGATCAATTCGCGCCCGATAATTGCCAGAACCACCATCGGCAGCAGGATCAGGTACTCCTCGTTGCGCTGATACGCCGTTGCATAGACCACATTGGCAACCGTCAAACACTGCAGGATCAGAATAACAGCCTGGATTGTAGTCTGGTCGCCGATCTTGTGCATCAGATTGGGATACAACGCCAGGTGATCGACCGGGATGGCGTAGACGATGGACATCGATATCAGCGCCGCCAGGCTCAGCGCCATACCGGTCTTCTGGTACTCGACGCCGGTCAGGTAGAGCGTGGAGAGAAACAGACACAGCACGCCGAACAGATGGGCAAACTGCACCAGCCGGGTTAGTAGCATCGCAAAGTAGGTCGGCATCTGCTGCGCATGCAGCACGACGTGGCCGACCTTCCAGATATCGAACCCGATAGCCAGAATGAACATTACAAAAAAGAGCATCTCAGGGGCGGTGGTCTTGCGAAAATAGCGCATAATGATGGCAGCTGCTACCACGCTGAACCCGGACACAACGAAGAGTCCGCCGACCAGCCAGTTGAGAGAGTCCAGCCCGCTGCGCCAACCGACAAACAACCAGCG
The DNA here is from genome assembly GCA_007123465.1 of Spirochaetales bacterium. GTDB lineage: Bacteria > Spirochaetota > Spirochaetia > DSM-27196 > PWMO01 > PWMO01. Next base: position 5,581 of record SKLB01000003.1, on the reverse strand, counting down.
CTGCGCAGTCTGGATACCGAGCGCCTGCGCTGAGGGCAAAGGCGCCTGCAGGCGAACCAGCGCCACCGCTGCGGCAATTGAGGTGATGACAATTGAGGCCAGTGAAACGCGCAGAATAGTGTTACGCAGAGTCAGCGTCATAGAGCGCCAGTATAGCAGGAAAAATAAGGCTTTAGAATGACCGTAATTGTTCGATACTCAATGGTAGGGAGGCACAGTGTCATGAAGAAACCGCTCATGATGGCCTTGGTGTTTGCGCTCAGCGGAACTCTTTTTGCCGGCGACATAGCCACCTTCGTAAACATGGGCTTTTCGGATGACTCGCGCAACCTGATGTTTGGCCAGTACGGTATAGAACAGGAAACCGCCCGACCGTATGCCGAAATATTCGTAGTTGATGTAGTGCAGAATCGCTTTGTAGCCGACGGAGTGCGTCGCAAGACTTTTGAGGCCGCGGTAACCCCGGGCCAGGACGGCAGCGGAGCACTGTTCCGGCTGCTCTCGGAGAACGCCGCGCTGGTGGAGCGCTGGAATATCGATCCGCTCAACCAGGGCCGCCTGGTGTACTTCTTGCTTAATGGCAGCGAACTCAAACCCGAGATCAGCTTTCGCGACTTTTCCGACGGTACCCGCTATAACGTGCGCATGCATCAGCGGCGCCGCGGCGAAGGCCCCACCGCGGAGGCTGCCTTCCATCTGGAGCTGACCGTGACCCCGGTCAGCGGCGCACCGCGCAATTTCACCGTCGGCCTGCCGGATTTCTTCCGTGAGGGCGTTTCCTGGTACCAGATCAACCAGGCGTTTCTCTCGCCGGACGAACGTTCGCTGATTTTTGTTGTAGAGCGCATCAGCGACACCAGCGCCGGCCGCAGCGTGCGCTACATGGTTGAAACCGTCCGCTTCCGCTGATAGCCTTTCCGGGCGTTCCTCGCCTTGACACCGCGCAAGTCCTCCTCCTACAATGCGTTCACAAAACTTTTCAGTGAGGATAGATGGCAGAACGCATTACCCCCAGGAGCGAGAGTTACTCGGATTGGTACGTCGACATAGTGCTCAACGCCCAATTAGCGGACTACAGCCCGGTCAAGGGCACAATGGTGATCCGGCCGCGCGGTTACGCGGTGTGGGAGCGGATGCAGTCCGCGCTGGATGCCATGTTCAAGGAGACCGGGCATCAGAATGCTTATTTCCCACTGCTGATTCCCGAGAGCTTTCTCAAGAGAGAGGCCGAGCACGTAGAGGGCTTTGCGCCCGAATGCGCGGTGGTTACCCACGGCGGCGGCGAGGAGCTCGAGGAACCGCTGGTAATCCGCCCAACCTCCGAAACGATCATCTGGAGCATGTACAAGAAGTGGATTCAGTCGTATCGCGACCTGCCGCTGCTGATCAACCAGTGGTGCAACGTGCTGCGCTGGGAGAAACGTACGCGGCTGTTTCTGCGCACCACCGAGTTTCTGTGGCAGGAGGGGCACACCGCGCACGCCAGCGCTGAAGAGGCGCGCGAGGAAACGCTGCGCATGCTGGAGGTCTACCGCCGCTTTGCCGAGGAATACATGGCGTTGCCGGTGCTGACCGGCGTCAAGAGCGAGGCCGAGAAGTTTGCCGGTGCAGTCAACACCTACGCTATTGAGGCGATGATGCAGGACCGCAAGGCGCTGCAGGCCGGCACCTCGCACTTTCTGGGCCAGAACTTTGCCAAAGCGTTTGACGTGACCTTTCAGACCGCCGATGGCGGCCTGGACCTCGTCTGGGCTACCAGCTGGGGGGTATCGACGCGCCTGGTGGGGGCGCTGATCATGGCGCACTCGGACGACAAGGGCCTGGTGCTGCCGCCCAAGCTGGCACCGGTTGAGGTGGCGATTGTGCCGATATTCAAGAACCAGACCAGGACCGAGGTGCTGGCCTACGCCGACAAGCTGAACCAGACGCTCAAGGGCAGCTACCGCGTGGTGCTGGATGCCGACGACAACAACTCGCCCGGCTGGAAGTTCTCGCAGTGGGAACTCTACGGCGTACCGATTCGTGTTGAGTGCGGCCCCAAGGACATGCAGAACAACCAGGTGGTGCTGGTACGCCGTGACAGCGGGGAGAAACTGCCGGTGGCTATCAGTGAGGCGCCGCAGCGCATCGGTGTACTGCTGCAGCAGATCCAGCAATCGCTCTACGACCGCGCGCTGCAGTTCCGCGAAGCGAATACGCGCGATATCGACAACTACGAGGACCTGCTGGCGTTCTTTGAGAACGACGGCGGTTTTGCGCGCGCAGCGTGGTCGGGCACAGCGGAGTCCGAGGCCAGAATCAAAGCCGAGACCAAAGCCACCATCCGCGTACTTCCGTTTGGCAACGAGGAGGAAGCCGCGGGCAAACGCTGCGTGGTGACCGGAGAACCGGCCAGGTACATGGCGATCTTTGCCCGGAGTTACTGAGACACGCGTGCTATACTGGGTAGCGGTAAAGCTATGAAAGCGCGGCGCATTGTTCCGCTGATTCTTATCGCGCTGGCCGCTGCAACGGCAGCGCACGCCATCTCGCTTCCCAGCCTGGAGCTGCGGGCCGGGCCAACCTGGATTGGCAACGCGTACCGCGAATATCCCGACGGCTCCACGGTCCAGGGCAGCGATGTCAGCCCGCTGCGCATCTTTGGTGGTGCGGCGCTGCCGCTGGTTCTGCAAAACGGGCTGATACTGACGCCGGGAATTGATTTCTACTGGCAGGAGTACCTGGCGGCCGCTGAGGACGGCAAGGTTGTGCCTACTCAGATCGAGACAGGATCGGCAGCCGGTGACGCCGCCGGAACGCTGGGCATTTTATTGAGCATGCCGGTGAACTGGGAGTGGCAGGTACGCCAGCGGCTGGTGCTGGGGGCCGGCGCGGGGCCGGCCTTTCTGTTGCGCCTGCCGCTGGCGCCGATTGAAGGCTCGGACGTCTCTGCGCTGTGGAGCTATTTCTACTCCGGCCTGCGCTTCTTCTACCCGGAGACCCAGGGCTCGATCCGCTATCAGATCTCCGATCAATTTGAGTTTGGCGGGCTGCTGCGCGTGCTGTGGCCGGTTGCTTCGCTGTGGAGCCGCTACGACGTGGCGGTCTGGGACGAGATGAAGATCTCGCTGATGGTGCTGCTGCGCGTGCGCCTGGAGGACCGGGCGGCCGCCGAAGGCGGCCGTTAGATGTAGTCCAGGTGGTCGACGCGCCTGGTCATGCGCTCTGAAAATGCCACCAGGTAACCAATGAACCCCGCGGTTACCACGTCCAGAAAGACAGCGATACTGATCAGAATTGGAACGATAGGCATCAGAATCAGGAAGACCTCTTCCATGCCGCGGCCGTAGGCGCTCGACAGCAGCGACAGGGCAACCAGCACGCCGCTTCCCGGCACCGAACCAAGGATAAACGAGATACCGAAGGTTGCAACCATGACCCAGGTCACCTGAGCAAAGGTGATCTCCAGTGCGGTGTAGGAGCGTAGAATCAGGATGAACGAGGCCGCGGTCACCAGCCCGGTTCCTCCCTTAGCCAGCACGGCTGCCAGCGGAAAGACGCTGCTGCCGACGCTGCGCGGCACCCCGAGGTTCTCTTTGCCAACCCTGGTCAGCGCCGGCAACGCGAAGTAGGCATCCCGCGAGAAGACGGCGCTGATGATTGGAATCAGCATGGCGTACAGCCACAGGTACGGATTCTCACGGTCAGTGAGGAAGTAGAGAATCAGCGGGAATATCACAAAGGCAATCACACCGACGGTGAACAGCAGAACGATGATCAGCTGTGAGAAGATGTCGAAGTCGGTGATGGCGCGCAGCTCAAAGACAAACGCCGCCGAGATGGCGATCATGCCGATGGCCAGCACCTCGATCAGGTAGGATACCAGCCGGTAGAAGACGCGGCACGCCGAATCAAACACCTGTGCCAGCGGCTCGCTGACGCGCTGCTCGCGCCCGAAAACGATACCCAGCAGAATTCCGAACACCGCAACAGGCAGCAGAAAGTTGCCGTCTTCGGCAAAGATCAGGAAGAGGTTGCGCGGGAAAACGCGAAACAGCAGGTCCGACAGCGTCGGCAGCGTCAGCAACGGCGCCTCCTGAAAGATCGGCGGGACTCGCGCCGGAGAGAGAAACAGCACGCCGAGCGCACCGAGCAGGATCATTGCCGCTGAGGTAGCCACGATCAACCCGATCATCTTGAGGTAGATGCGCAGCATGGCGCGCTGCTGCACCAGCTCGTAGACCCCGATAGTGATACCAAAGAACAGCAACGGGAAGAGCAGGTAGCGCCCGATATTGATAACAAACGCGGCAACAGCCCCGAACAGCTGGGCGCTGTCTCCGCCGGACTCCGGCAGCCAGACGCCCAGGATAACGCCGATAACGCTGCCCACGAGGAATCGGATCCATATCTTCATGGCGAAACCATAGTAGATTAGCGGGAGAAGGGGAAGAGGGTCGGCTTGCCGGAGTACCTCTGCCAGCGCCCGCGCTGCCTGGAGCTCTCCGCGCACAGCTGCTGAACCACAAAGTGCGCAAACTGCTCCGCCGCGGCACCGGTGGACTGAAGGCCACGCAGTTGCACCGGCTCGTTCTGATACTGGGTAAACAGCGAGCGGCCGAGCGCCAGAAATGCGCCGGCGCTCTCGGCGTCCAGCGGTGCGCTCTCAGCGCTGAGGTCGCCGTCAAACAGCAGCGTCAGCGATCCACCGCCGCTGCGCTGCAGAGAGCCCAGCGCCTCCTTGAGGAAGAAGAGCCGGCCGCGGGTATCAGCGTCAACCACGGCTTCGATGCCGGCGGCGCTGGTTTCGTGGAACGGCGTGGTGCGCGCGTGCGGCGCGTGCAGATAGACCACATCGGTAATTGGCGCAGCGACGTTGGCCGCCTGCACCAGCAGCGCACGCGCGGAAAGCGGCGAACAGCGGTTCCACGCCACGCGGTGAATGCGCCCGGTGCCTGCGGCGTCTGCGCTTTCGGCGCCAACCGCCTGGTCTGCCACGGCCAGCACAACCGTGAAGCCGGCGCTGTGCGCCTGGTGGGCCAGCTGCTCGGTGTGCGTATCTGCGTTGGAAGCGATCAACAGCGACCGGTTCATGCGCGCCCGGCCTCCCGCGGCTGCCATAGCAGCTGCGCGCTGCACGCCGGGGCGGTCTGGTCTTCGCGAAAGACAGCCACGGCCGACAGCGGCCCGTCATCGCGGCGGCGGATGGTGATCCGCTCACCGTAGAGCGCCTCGGCCTGGAAGTTGATCACCAGCTCTGCCACGCTGTGGCGGAACATGTGGTCCATCGAGAAGCCGTCGAGCATCCACTGCAGGTACTGCACGTTGTTGACGTGCCGCTGGCGATCGAAGTCGCTGTAGACTACCCGGTGGTGAGCTACTTCGGGGCTGCTGCTGTCCACGCCGTTCAGCCTGGGCGGCAGTTCGTCGAAGACTCGCTCAGCGTGGCGGTAGCTATCCGGGTCAACCACGCGCCCGGGAGGAACCGGGCGCCTGGAGGCGGCGTCTACCACCAGCCAGGCGCTGCGAACCAGCGCCACCGGATTGCCGTCAGCGCCGGTCAGGCGGAAATCGCGCATCGCAAACAGCCGCTCGATGCCCG
>SKLB01000069.1 GCA_007123465.1 Spirochaetales bacterium | reverse complement strand
GCGATCTGAGATCTGAGAATCGGATGGAGGTCAGAGGATGAAACCGCACGCTGATCAAACGGTGCTCCAGGAGGGCGTGGCCCTGAGTCGGGCGCGCGCGGCCATGGTGATGATACACGGCAGGGGTAGCAGCGCCGACAGCATCCTCAGGCTGCAGGCAGCACTGGATGCAGACGGAGTCGCGTATCGCGCGCCGCAGGCCGCGGGTGGCAGCTGGTACCCGCTGCCGTTCATGTCTCCCATCAGGAAGAACGAACCAGGGATCTCCTCGGCGCTGTGGGTTATCGGACAGGTGCTGAACTCTTTCGAAGAGGCCGGTATTCCGAGGCACAAATGCATGTTGTTGGGGTTCTCGCAGGGAGCGTGTCTGGTCCTGGAGTACGCCGCACGCTATCCGCGTCGCTACGGCGCGGTGTTTGGACTTTCCGGCGGACTGATCGGACCGGCGGGAACCGAGTGGAAGGTGAACGGCTCTCTGGACGGTACACCGGTATTCCTGGGCTGCAGCGATATCGATTTCCATATTCCAAAGACGCGGGTTCAGGAAACTTCGCAGTTCATGCGCCAGATCGGAGCCGATGTCACCCAACGTCTCTACCCGGGCATGCCTCACACCGTGAACAGTGACGAGGTCAGTTTTGTGCAGTCGGTCATGCAGAACGTAATCGAGGCACCGTAGTTGTGCGCTTCCTTGACCGCGGGCCGGAAATGCCGCTATAAAGGATGAGGAACGTTCAACTAGATGCGCATACGATATACAACTTCGGCAAACGGCTCGGCAGTCCAACAGGCGGTCATCTACACTCGTGATGAACATCGGATCCCGATTGCAGACGTGGATCCGGACGCGCTCAAGATTATCCGCCGACTGCGCGGGACCGGGCACAGCGCCTACATTGTAGGCGGTGCGGTGCGTGATCTGCTGCTCGGCAAGAAGCCCAAAGACTTTGATGTTGTCACTGACGCATCGCCGTCCAGGATCCGCAAGCTGTTCCGTAACAGCCGGGTGATCGGTAAGCGATTTCGCCTGGTGCACATCTACTTCCACGAGAAGATCATCGAGGTTTCCACGTTCCGCTCGGAAACTTCACAAGGGTTTGAAAATGTCTACGGCGCAATTGAAGAGGATGTACGCCGGCGCGACTTTACGGTCAACGCGCTTTTCTACTGCCCGGTTGAGCAGCAGCTACTGGATTACGTTGGCGGGTTCGGCGATCTGCAATCTCGGACTCTGCGGCCGCTGATACCGTTGGACCGCATCTTCAGCGAAGACTCGGTGCGCATGATCCGCGCCGTCAAGTACGCGGTGTCCGGCGGGCTTGGCATGACAGGTCCGCTGCGGCGTACAATCAAACGCTCGGTGAACCTGCTGGCCGGCTGCCCCTCCTCGCGCATGACCGAGGAAGTATTCAAGATCCTGCAATCCGGATATACGCGGCCGATTATCGAAGAGCTGCTGCGATACCGGTTACTACAGCACGTGGTACCGCAGATCAACCAGGAACTGAAAGACAAGGGGTTCCGCCGCCTGTTTTTCGCCAGTCTGGAACGGCTCGATCAGCAGCGCGATACAGAAGAAGAGCTCAAGCGCTCGCGGGCGCTGGCCTATCTTTGCTGCGACTGGTTCTACACCCGCAGCGAACACGGCACGCTGGAGCGCATTCCGTTCAAAGAAGCGTTTGCTGAACTGAAGCATTTCATCAGCCCGATAACACCGGCCAACAAGGATGTGCAGAAGGCGCTGGTACAACTTATCCGGCGCCGCAAACGCTACCGCGCCGAAGGGCAGATCTGAGCCCGCCGTTGCCGTCCTTGTGCCGCAGTAGGACAACAGTAGCCGGCGGTCTCAGCCGTCCATGCGTTGCAGCAGTTGTTCAACGCGGTCGCCAAAACGCTCCGGTTCCATACTGGCGCTGCGTTGGAGGAACTCGGTAGCCTCGCTCCGGCGATTGGCGGCGTACGCGTTAACCCCCATAGCGTAATAAGTCAGTGACTCGGTTGCGCCGCGCTCCATGGCCTTGCGGTAGTAGGTCTCCGCCACCGGGTGGTTGCCGCGCTCGAAGCTGATCAGGCCCAGGTAGTAGAACGGGATGTGGTTGCGGCCGTCGATGGCGGTGGCGGACACCAGCAGTTCCTCGGCTGTGTCATAATCACCCCGGTCATACGCCTCGATGCCGTCGGTTACCAGCGTGGAAAACGAGCGGCGGGAGTCGATATAGGCCACAAAGGCATCTACGAGATCGTCTTTGTCTATCCAGCCGAAGGCGCGTTGGTAGACCCGCTCGGTGTTCTGGCGCAAGCTGGCGTCGGGCCGCAGCGCGTTGATCGAATCCCACAGCAGGCGGTTGATGTCGCGCCGTGCGCTGTTGACCAGGAATGAGACCATCCCCCACGCCTGCGGGTAGAACAGCTCCAGGTTGGCGCGTGCGGTCTCAACGTCCATAACCAGTATTTCGTCGAGGTCAAGCGGCGTTACCCCGGCACTGCCGTCCAGAATCTCCTTCAACGGGTCCAGCCACGCCAGGTTTTCGCGGTAGATGGCGGTCTGGAATTCATCATCGTATTCTGCCTTCTCAAAGTAGATGGCGAACCCTTCACGCAGCCAGAGCGGCGGGTTGGCAATGAAGGTGCGCAGGTATTGAATGAAGCTCTGGTGCGTCAATGCGTAATCGAAATCGGAAACCGGCATATCGTATGCTACCAGTTCGCTGCGGGCGGGGTCACTGTAGTGCAGGTAGACGAAGTCGTCGCGTTGCTCGCCGATTGTGTCGACAAGATAGCGGTCGAACTGCGTTTTGTCGGCAAAGATGCGCACGCGCATCGGCCTCACGAGGGTCTCGAGTTCGAAGCGGAAGTAGCGGTTGTAGAGCTCGATCAGGGCTTCCAGCCTGGCAGCTACTTCCTCGGCGTGCTCGTGGCCCACGTGGGATAGAACCCGGTAGTGATCGGTATACACTTCGCGAACGGTCTCTGCAGCCGTTGGCGCCGCCGCGACCAGCAGAAGCCCGACCACCAGTGTAGTTATCTGTTTCATGCGACCCTCCACCCGATATTCTGATCCTATCTTAGATTGCCGCTGCGGCGCTGTCAAACCGTTGCAGCGGCAACGGTTCAGCGATCTGCACGCTGATCACGCTGTGAGATGGTATCTACCACGATATTAACCCGCCGGACCATGATACCGGTGTACTTCTCCAGGTTCTCCACTACATAGTTCTGCATCCCGTGAATGGTTCCCGACAGCTGGCTGCCGTAGGGCACGTCGAGGTAGACATCAAAGGTGTAACCGCGAGGTTCGTTCTTGACCGAGACTTTGCGAATTCGCGCTACCGATGAGTACTCGTAGATGCAGTGCATGATCATCTGGCTCAGAGCGGCCTCCGATATGGTGATTCTGCCCTTGCCACTGAAGTCCGGGCGTACAACGGCCTTCTCGAATACGT
>SKLB01000088.1 GCA_007123465.1 Spirochaetales bacterium | reverse complement strand
TCAATTGCCGCGCTGCGATCCGCGGAATACCCGCGGGCTGAACGAGCCGGACCCGCCGCGACTCTTGCCGTGAAAGCGGTCACGACCGCGGCTGTGCTCGCGCTTCTGCGCCGCTGCGTTGACCTCTTCCGCTGCAGTCTCCTCTTCCTCAGGCGCTGCAGCTTCAGCCTCTAACACCGGCTCTTCGTGTTTTACGCTGTCGGCGGCGTAACAGCAGTGCTTGTATTTCTTACCGCTGCCGCAGGGGCAGGGATCGTTTCGTCCAACCTTCATGATCTACTCCTTGATAGGGCCTGATAGAGGCAATTGTAGCCCCTCCATCGACAGCGCACAAGCCGGCATCTCCTTGCGGCGTTGCCTCGCTACTCGGATGTCTCACTGCGGTCGTGTGCCGGTGGCGGCGCCGGCGAGAGCGCAGAAACCTCGGCGTACCAATCCGGATCCATCTCCAGCTCCGCGGCAGCGAGCGCCGGCTCGAGCTGTTGCAGATTGCGTGCCCCGACTATTGGCGCAGTGACAGCATCGTTAGCCATTACCCACGCTACCGCCACGGTCACCGGATGCACTGCCCGCCCGGCGCAGTGCTGGCTGAATCGCTCGGCGAGTTCGTAGTAGCTGCCTTCACCGTAGCGCTTCTTATACATCGCGTTGTCCAGCAATCGGCCCTGCCCGGGTCTGGCCTTGCGCCCGTACTTGCCCGACAGCAACCCGCCACCAACCGGGCTGTAGCTGATAACCGCCAGATTGCGTGCGCGGGCAAGCGGCAGAATCTCCACCTCCGCCTGACGCTTGGCCAGGCTGTACATCGGTTGCACACACGCTAGCCGACGCCAGTTGTGCATCTCTGCGGCCCCGATTGCGCTGGCTATCTGCCACGCGGCCCAGTTGCTGACCGCCGGATAGAGAATCTTGCCCGCGCGCACGAGATCCTCCATAGCGCGCAGACTCTCTTCTATCGGGGTCAGGTCATCAAAATTATGCAGGAAATAGAGCTCAACGCGATCGGTTCCCAGCCTTTGAAGACTGTGCTCAACCGCACGCATCATATGCCTGCGCGAAAGACGCTGGTCATTGCGATCCGGGCCAACCTTGCCGTAGACCTTGGTGCTGATAACAAGCTGGTCACGCTCGGAGCGAATAAGAGATCCCAGAATCTCCTCGCTGACTCCTGCAGCGTCAGCGCCGGGGTATACATCGGCACAGTCAAAAAAGTTAATGCCGGCGTCCCTGCAGCGCCGGTACATCGCAGCCGAGGTCTCACGGTCCGCGTCTCCCCCGAATGACATTGTGCCAAAACAGATCCGCGAGACCTCTACCCCGGTATCACCGAGCATTGTATACTTCATTGCTGCAGGCTATAGCAAGCCGCGTAACGGGTCAACTCAAAGCTGTGGTGGCTATTGACCGGAATGCACAATTACAGGAGAACCGGGATGCCCGATGACGCAAACCAGAAACATATCGCTTTCTTTAAACTGATGGACGCCGTTAGCAGTGGTCAATGCCCGGTGTGTCATCAGCTGCATGCGCGTCTGCAGCACTATTTCGAGACTCTGCTCTATGAAAACGTCAACAACCGTGAGTTTCGCGCCGAGTTACGCGCGGCCGGGGGCTTCTGCTCGACCCACGCTCATCAACTGGCGCAGTACAAGGACGGACTGGCTCTCGCGGTGATACACCTGGAACTCATACAGGCCGCGCGTCGCGGTATATCCGCCCCACCGGCACGCAGCCCGCTGGCGGCGAGCGCTCTATCCGCGCGCCGTGGCCGACGTAAGACGGCCGCTTCCGATGGCCAATGCCCCGCCTGCCGCGTAGCACAGCAGCAGACAGAGAGCACGCTGCAGCGCATCACCCGCTACGCCGACGATCCGCAATTCCTGGCCGCCTACACGGACTCTGCCGGTCTCTGCGTGCCGCACTACAGACTGCTGCAGCAAGCAGACGCACCGCTGCCTGACCAGCTTGTCGATCATCAGCAACGCATACTGGAAAGGCTGGCCGAACAGACGAGCCGATTCATTGACGCCGAGAACGCCAGCTCCAAACACAGACCACCACTCTCGCAGCATGAGCGCACCGTCTGGAAACAGATCATCGACTGCTACTACGGCAAATCCGGCGCGCTTCCTTGATTTCCGATCACACTTCTCCTATGATCAGAGGCAACCATGACTACCATTCTCCCGGTTGCCAGCGGTAAAGGTGGCGTAGGCAAAACGGTCTGCACGGCAAACCTTGGAGTTGCACTCGCGCGTGCCGGCAAGACCGTTATCCTCGTTGACCTCGACCTCGGCGGTTCCAATCTGCACACCTGCCTCGGACAACGCAATAACCGAGCGGGGATCGGCAACCTGATCCTCAAACAGGAGCAGGGTCTGGAATCTCTGCTCACAGAGACCGCCGAGCGGCGGCTCTACTTTATCCCCGGTGATTCGCTGCTACCCGGCAGCGCCAATCTCAGCTGGTTTCGCAAGCAGAAGATCCTGAGCGAACTGCCGTTGCTGGTTGCAGACTACGTGCTGCTGGACCTGGGTGCCGGTACCTCCTATAATACGCTGGACTTCTTTCTCATTTCCAATAACGGCCTGGTAGTGATCGCACCCGAGACTACCTCGATCCTTAACGCCTATTCGTTTATCAAGAGTGCGCTATTCCGCCTTCTCTACCGCAGTTTTGACAGCAAGAGTCCCGAACGTCAGTTGATCACCGAGTTCGGTAGCGCACGCCTCGAGGGATCAGACGCCAAACTCGGTACCCTTATCCAGCGGCTCGGCGAACACAACCCTCAGAGCGGCGAGCTGGCACGGCGGCGTCAGGCCGAATTCGTGCCACGGGTCATTCTGAACATGGGACGCAGTAACGCCGATCTTCACATCGGCGCCAGACTGCGTCAGATCGTGCAGCGCAACCTGGAGATCGATGTACACTACGTGGGATTTGTGCCGCACGAGGCGCGTGTGGCCCGCTCGATCATCGATCGCACTCCCGCCTTCGCGTCTGATCCCGCTTCACCATTCTCGCAGGCTGTGGCCACCGTAGCCGACAGACTGCAGAATGCACCCGTGCCGCCGCCGGCCGAACTGTTTGCCGACAATCGCGACCTCGATTCGCTCAGCCGCGACGCATTGCAACAGCCCCAGGCAGACCACTGAATGCCCGACTTGTGTTACGGGTAACCGCGGCGAAAACCGGTCACCCGAGCGGCCACATCAAGGTCCAGCCCATCCCTGTCACCACGGCGCAACAGCTGAAAGCCCAGACCGGCGATCATCGCGGCGTTATCGGTGCACAGCAATGGCGACGGAAACACAACCTCGAGTTGCTTGTGCGCAGCGAGAACCCGACGCAGGTAGCTGTTGGCGGCAACCCCACCGCCAACAACCACGCGCGTTATGCGGGTGTCCTCAACCGCGCGCAGCAGGCGCCGTACGATCATGTCGATGGCTG